>JAGQRC010000725.1 GCA_020425835.1 Planctomycetota bacterium
TCGCTCCGACGCCCTGTCGCTCCGACCTCTGTCGCCCCGCCCCCTTCGGGCGTCCCTCGTCGCCCGAGCGATCGGCGAACGGGTCGCGCCCGACCAGATGATCTCGGGATTGGACGCATGACCCACTCCACCTCGACCGCCGCCGGCGCCCGGGGCGAGACGGTCCTCGAGGCGCGAAACGTCACCAAGCTCTACGGTGACTTCCGCGCGGTCGACGACATCTCGTTCTCGATCCCCGCGGGGACCATCTACGGTTTCCTCGGACCGAACGGCGCAGGCAAGACCACGACGATCCGCATGATCCTCGAGATCCTCGAGCCGACCGAGGGGTCGATCGAGGTGTTCGGCACGGGAGCGCTCTCGGTGCGGGACCGCATCGGCTACCTGCCCGAGGAGAAGGGTCTCTACAAGAAGATGAAGGCGTGGTCGATCATCGCCTACTTCGCCACGCTGAAGGGGCTCTCCCGCCGCGAGGCGAAGGAGCGGGCTCACGAGCTGCTGGAGAGATACGGCCTGAAGGACTTCGCGGACAAGAAGACCGAGGCGCTCTCCAAGGGAATGGGACAGAAGGTCCAGGTGCTCGCCTCGATCGCTCATGACCCGGACCTGGTCATCCTCGACGAGCCGTTCTCCGGTCTCGACCCGGTGAACCAGCAGGTCATGGAGGAGATCATCCGGGACATGGCCGACCGCGGGAAGACGATCCTCTTCTCGACCCACGTCATGCAGCACGCCGAGCGACTCTGCGATCGGCTGCTGTTGATCGCGCGGGGGCAGAAGGTGTTCGACGGGACGATCGCCGAGTCCAAGCGGACGATGCCGCGGCGGGTCCGCATCGAGACCGAGGACTCGATCGACAAGATCGCGCACCTCGAGGGCGTGCTCGCCGTGCACGCGACGGACGCCGCGGGCGATCGGCTCGAGGACGGCGCCGCCCACGGCCCCTTCTTCGAGTTCACGCTCTCGGATGACACGGACCCGCAATCGGTCCTCGAGGCGAGCTTCAACAATGGCGTGCGTCTGCGGCGGTTCGACTACTCCGACCCGTCCCTCCACGAGGTCTTCGTCCATCTGGTCGGACCCGAGGCGCGAGAGGCGGCCTACCGATGAGGAACACGCTGCTCGTCGCGGGACGGGAGTACGCCGAGAACGCGAAGACCAAGGGATTCTGGATCGGGATCTTCCTGTTCCCCCTGATCCTGACCATCTCGCTGACCGTCCCCAAGTGGCTGGAGAAGGCGACGCCGACGCGGCACTTCGTGCTCGTCGACCAGAGTGGTCAGTTCGACGAGATCATCCGGCGCGGGATCGACGACCTGCACACCTGGGACGTGGTGAAGGCGTACACGCAGTACGCCACCGAGCACTCGAAGATGGCGAAGGAGGCGAAGTCCCTCGACGCGGAGAACACGCCGAGCATCGACTTCGGGAACAACCCGATGGAGGCGAAGCTCGAGGAGCTCCGACAAGCGACGCCCGCCGAGATCTCCGACCAGCTCGGCGAGGGCGGCCTCGAAGTGATGAAGGAGCGGATGCAACCCTACCTCGCGGATGACGCTCCGGAGTTCTCACCCCCGCGACGACGCTTCCAGTCCGTGTCGCTCCCTTCGGACCTCGATCCGAAGTCGGACCTCGAGACCTTGGCCGAAGGCCTGCGACCCTACTTGCGCGGCGACGAGAAGATCACCGTCGACGGGGAGCCGGCCGAGCTCTTCGCCGCGATCCTGATCCCCGAGAACATCGCGGACGTGATCATCCGACCGGGGATGGCGATGCTGACCACGGTCGATCGCGCCGGCGTGCAGTTCTGGTGCACCAACCTCGCCGACAACGACCTCAAGGAGGAGGTCCAGGAGGTCGTCAACAAGGAGATCCGCCGTCGCGAGTTCATCGCCAAGGACCTCGACGCCGCGACCATCGCGCAGATCCAGAAGACGCGTCTCCCCTTCGCGAGTCTCAATCCGAAGAAGGAGAAGGGCAAGGAGGAGGTGAGCCTCGCGGACCAGATCCGTCAGTGGGCTCCGGTCGCCTTCGTCTACCTGCTCTGGGTGGGGATCTTCACGATCGCGCAGATGCTCCTCAACAACACGATCGAGGAGAAGTCGAACCGGATCATCGAGGTGCTGCTCTCGTCGGTGACCGCGCGGGAGCTGATGCTCGGGAAGCTGATCGGCATCGCGGGCGTCGGCCTGACCATGATCTCCGCGTGGATCGCATCCCTGGTCGCGGTGCTCGGCTTCAAGGCGGGGCCCGAGTCCAAGATCGCCAAGGAGATCTTCGAGGTGCTCCAGACTTCCGGGCTGCTCCCGAAGTTCGCGCTCTACTTCATCCTCGGGTACCTGATCTACGCGGGGATCTTCCTGGCGATCGGGAGCGTCTGCAACACCCTCAAGGATGCCCAGAACCTGATGGGCCCGGTGATGCTGATCATGATCATCCCGCTGATGACCATGATGTTCATCCCGCGCGACCCTCACGGAACGCTCGCCACGGTCATGTCCTGGATCCCGATCTACACGCCGTTCGTAATGATGAACCGTGCCGCCGCGGATCCCCCACTCTTCGATCTGATCGGGACCTGTGTCCTCCTGGTGGTCTCGGCGATCGTCGTTCTCTGGCTGACGGGGAAGATCTTCCGCACCGGGATCCTCCGAACCGGACAGCCGCCCAAGCTGTTCGAGATGCTCCGCTGGGTCC
>JAGQRC010000071.1 GCA_020425835.1 Planctomycetota bacterium
GCCTCGGTGCGATCCTCCGATCTCTCCGTCGTGCCCATTCCAAGGTCGGTGCAGTCGGCGCTGGCCTCGGCGCTTCGTCCTCGGTCTCCGAAGGAGCTCCGACCAGGAACGGTCGGGTCCGTCCGAGGATCACGCCGATCGCTGCGATGAAGGTCGCGTACATGCCCGCGACGGCGAGCGTCACCGCGTTCGAGGGGGACGCCCAGACCAGCAGAGCGGCGACACCGCCGATGACGCCGAGCCCATAGATCGTGAACACGGTCTGTCGCTTCGAGAGCCCGAGTCCCATCAACAGGTGAGCGATGTGATCTCGTCCGCAGAAGAGGATCGCCTCTCGGATCGAGCCCACGTCCTTGTCACGAATCCTCAACAACGTCACCAACACGATGTCGAAGATCGGAACGGAGAGGATCAGCCCCGGGACCAGCACGGCTTTGAGTGGATTCGTCGAGTAGTGCGCGAACACCAGCATCACGGCCAACATGTAACCGAGGAAGAACGAGCCGTTGTCTCCGAGATAGATCCGGGCCGGCGGGAAGTTGTATCGGAGCATTCCGAGGCTCGATCCCACCATCCCGATTGCGAGGTAGGAGAGCCACCGTTGCGCCTCCTCAGCGGAGGATCCCCAGGCGATCACGAAGATGAAGCTCCCCGCGATCGCCGCGAGACCCGGAGCGACACCGTCGGTGTTGTCGATCGAGTTCAAGGCGCTGGTGACCCCGACGATCCAGAGCAAGGTGACCAGCAGATTGGGAATGTCGAACAGGATCGGAGGGAACAGGGCGAGCTGTACACCGAACGCCGACAGCACCAGCGTGGTCAGGAAGAGAACCACGAGCTTGGTCACCGCATTGATCGGTCGATGATCGTCGATCAGGCCCAGGGTCGTCACGACCACGCCGCCGAACAGCATCCCGACGAGCGGATGGAAGCCCGAGAGGCTCTCGAATCGCAGGGTCGAGCAGACGGCGAACGCGAACCCGACGAAGATCCCGATGCCACCGAAGAAGGGAACCGGCCTGGCCTGTGCCTTGTGCCCACCCGGTCGATCGAGGATCCGAGTTCGGTGCGCGAGGTGGATCAGGATCGGCACCACCAGATCGGTGACGAACCAGGCCACGATGAAGATTCCGAGGTGGGGGTAGTTGAGAACGCTGGTCATGCGGTCTGGAGCTCCGGAATCTCGTGCACCCAAGTGGTCGCTCGAGGCCCGACCCACATCATCATGTCGAGCATCGAGTAGCTGATGGTCTCGTCGTCGATCGAGACGAACGCAGGATCGACGGCGTAACGGGGAGGCGCGTAGGCCTGGAATCGAAGTTCGATCCCGTGTTGCTCGAACAGCGGCACTTCCAGGTAGTCGCGACCATGGATCCCCGACAGGAACTCGGTCGCACCGAGTTCTCGACAGAAGTCCACGATGTAGGCCGTCGACTTCCCCGTCGCTCGAAGTGCGCTCGCGTAGTGCACGGGACGATCGTCGAGCTCGAGCTGACGCAGGAACCAGCCGATGAGCTCACCGTTCAACTGAGCGAGATGACTCCAACTCCTCTGATAGATCTCACGGAGATCCGTCTCGTACCGACCCCAGTGAGGAGCGGTACGGTAGTTGAACTCGATCGCCTTGAAGTGCTTTCGCGCCCAGTCGACTCGCGGGTTCAACTCCGCTTCGGCGATCGACTGCACGTACTTCCCCTTGGAGAGCACGGGCAGACTGAGCCACTGGGGACCCCCGCGGGAGCGGATCCGGTTGCGGTGGATCCACCCGAAGGGGCCGCGCTTCACGAACTGGGTCGTGTCGACGACGAGGAACTCATCGGCGGCGGCGATCTTCTGGAAGAAGCCGGGGTACGGTAGGTAGTTGGGTTGGTGTGCGGTCAGCATGTTCTAAGGATCGGCCACTCGCGCCGACGGCCTTAGCCCGGATTGTGCACGAAGGGTGATCGACGCTTATCGGACTCTCGGTTCTGAGCGCGAGGCGCCCGACGAGCCCGTCACGAGGGAGCCGGGATCGTCCCCTTCGGACGCCTGTGATCAGGAGAACAGATCCATGGCGCGGCCCACCAGGGCGTCCGTGGTCTGGAACACGCGGAGGTTGAACTGCTGATACCGCTGGTTGACGAGGAGCTGAGTCAACTCCGTCGAGGGGTCGACATTGGATCCCTCGACCATGAACTGCCGAACGGAGCCGAGTCCGTCGCTCGTCGGGGTACCGATGGTGGCGGGTCCGGACTCGACGCTCTCCAGGTACAGGTTGTCCCCGATCGACGTGAGCCCGGACGGGTTCACGAATCGAGCGATCTCGAGCTGACCGATCTGGGGCGCGGAGCCGTCGGACATCTGAGCGAAGACGCTCCCGTCGACGCTGACTCGGATCGCGAGCGCCTCCTCGGGGACCGTGACCCCCGGCTCGACGATGTACCCCGAAGGATTGACGAGTTGACCGTTCGAATCGACGGTGAAGTTACCGGACCTCGTGTACGCGATGCCACCGGCCGCCTGGACCTGGAAGAAGCCTTCGCCGTCGATCATGAAGTGCGTGTCTTGTCCCGTCTGACGAGGCGCGCCGACGGTGATCAAGTCCTCGTGGAGGCCGTTGACCCGAGTGCCTTGCTCCATCAGTGTCGCCTGATCCACGAGGACGGAGCGAAACCCGTCGGTCGTCAGGTTCGCCAGGTTGTTGGCGATCGTGTTCTGTCGGATGTCTCCGGCGTAGATCCCGTTCTGAGAGATGGCGAATGACGAGTCCATCGGCGATCCTCCTCGGGTTTCGCCTTGAAAGAAGCGTGCCAGGCGTCATTGTGGCCGAACGCTGACGTCCGGCGGTAGCGAGAGGGATCGAGCGGCAGGATCGGCCTCCGCTCGGCGGCGGTGTTGGCCGGCCGCTCACATCGATCGGATCCGACGGAAGCCGAACGTGCGCATCGCAGAGCGAGGTCCATCGAGGTGCGAGTCCTGGTCCAACGAGTCTCGTCTGCCTCCGTGCGCGTCGATGGAGAGATCGTCGGCCAGATCGGCCCCGGTCTCCTGCTCCTCGTCGGGATCCGCGAGGAGGAGAGAGAAGAGACCGTGGGCTGGGTCGCGAGGCGTGTCGCCGGGCTTCGCATCTTCCGAGACGAGGACGGGCGGATGAACCGCTCGGTCCTCGAGACAGGGGGAGCGGCGCTGGTCGTCAGTCAGTTCACCCTCTACGGCGACACCCAACGGGGCATGCGCCCGAGCTTCGTCGCGGCCGCGCCGGGCGAACGAGCAGAGCCTCTGGTCGCTGACTTCGTCGAGGCGCTCCGAAGCCTCGGGATCCGACGGGTGGAGACGGGCCGATTCGGCGCGGACATGGAAGTGGCGTCCGTCAACGACGGCCCGGTCACGATCTGGGTCGAACGCGAAGCATGAACGTCGACGCCTTCCCCGATCACTACTCGATCCTCGAGGTCGAAGCGAACGCTTCGGCCCAGGTCGTTCGGCGCGCGTTCCGGCGCAGGCTCCTCCAGCTCCACCCGGACAAGTCGGCCACGCAGACCGACCCGGCGCTCTTGGATGCGGTGATGCATGCGTTCGAGATCCTTTCGGACGCTCGGCGACGGGAGGAGTACGACCGCCAGCGCGCGATTCGGGAGCGAACGCTCGCGCCACTGGAGACGCTGCCCCACGTCACCGAGAGCGGACGCCCCATCGATCGCGCCCGAGCGATCTTCTTCTTCCTGATCAGCGAACGGCCTGCGGAAGCTCTCGCTCGCATGGAGCTCCTCGAGGAGCCTCCGATCGTCTTCCTGACCCGATACCTCGAGGAGGATGAGCTGATCGACGCCGCCTTCTTGATCGCGGAAGTGCGAGAGAAGGAGGGCGCGTACTTCGCAGCACTTCGCTGGTACCAGGAGATCCTCCGTCTGGAGTCGCGTCGTCGACGACACCGTCCTTGCTTCGAGGAGACTCGGGAGCGGACCAAGCGCATCCTGATCCAGCGCATCACGAGCGAAGCGGACCCCCGGACGACGCTCGAGTATCTCCGCCGCGCCGAGCAGATCGGGCTGGAGCGCCTCGAACAAGGGGAGGTGGCCAAGCGACGGGCCGAGGCCTACCTCGAACTCGACATGAAGGCGGAAGCTGGACGTCAGCTCCGGATCGCTCTCGACACGAGCTCCCAGATCAAGGGGACTCGGAAGCTGAGGGAGCGACTCGAGGGCTACTACTGACCGAACTCAGCGGCGCGACCCGCTCCCCAGCCGGGAGGGCGGATACGGCATCGCCGCGAGGCGCGCTCCGAGCGGGTCGTGGGGAGTGGTCGGCACCTCGATGGAGTCCCCGTGGTGACGGTCTCGGCTGAGCCCCGCCACGTAGGAGTACGCGTAGAGCAGCCCAGTCGCGAAGAAGAACGGCTCGGTGGTACGGATCGTGGTGAAGGTCGTCGCCGCGAGGCTGTGGACCAGCAAGGCGACACATCCCCCGAAGTACCCGAGCGAGAAGCCGGAGAGCACGGCGTCGTTCTCCTCGACGGTCTGCAGGCGCCAAGAGGTCCGCATGCAGCGATATACGAGGACCAGGAAGGCGATGAGTCCGATGATCCCGAGGTCGTTGAGCTGGAGGACGTACTCGGAGTCGATCGCTCCGAGGTCCTCGCTCCCCGGCCCCTTCCCGAGGAGTGGGGACTGGAGTGCCTGAGGCAGGAACCAGTTGGTCCAACCCGCAACGCGAGAGTCCCACGATGAGACTTCGCGTCCGAGGAAGACATCCGCGATGGTTCTCATGCGATCGAGCACGTAGTCCGGAGCCAACAGGCAACCCACGGCGAGAAGCACGAGCGCCCAACCCATGGTGTGATTGCGGGAACGGACCCAGATCGCGAAGAGCCCGATCGCCATCGCGACGTAGGACGTCCGGCTCAAGGTCAGGATGAACGGGTACGCCATCAGGCCGAGATAGGCGAGGAGAAGCACGCGCCCGACACCCTTGACTCGCGCGAGCAGCCCCAGCGAGAGACACATGTGGAACACGAAGTAGCCGCCGAGGATGTTCGCGGTCTCGCCTCGGGGGCCGGGGAGACGGTAGCTGTCGAGTCCCGTTCCCTCCGCCGCGAACTGCACCAGTCCGTAGAGGCCGACCAGGGAGCTCGAGACCACCATCAAGACGATGAAGGCGCGCAGGTCCCGTCGTGTCCTCATCGCGTTCAGGACCACGACCATCATGAAGTAGTACTCGACCGCTTTGCCGAAGCGCAGGGACGCCGCCCGCAGGTCGAGCTCGCTGTAGATCCCGTTGGCGAGCGCGGAGATCAACGAGATGAAGACGATCACGAAGATCGGGGACTTGAGATCCGTCGGTCGCAGGTCCGCCTGGTGCAGGACGACGCGGGACATCCAGATCATCAACAGGATCGGGAAGACCAGGTCCTCGTAGCGGAGGTTGTCGATGCCGTAGAGCTCGAACTCGGGTGAGAGACCGATGGCCAGGAGCAGGACCGCGAGACCGACCCGGAGATCGAAGATCGAGATGAACGCCAACAACAGCCCGGACAGGATGAGCGGGAAGTTCTGGACGTCGACACCGTTGAGGTTGACCGTGAAGACGCACCAGACGGCCACCAGCATCGCCAACATTCCGAGGGCGACGATCGGCAGGCGGCTGTTGGAGCCCCGTCGTTCGAGGTCGGAGGAGGAGTGCATTCTGGCGGCTTCCCGATTCGCGGTGGACGGTCGTCGGTGGATGACCTTCCCCTCTATCGGTTCCCGGAGTGGCTCGAGTGATCCCGACTTCGGTGGAAATCCGGATAGGGGGATCGAGTTGGGGGTCGCTCCACTTCAGTGGATCCCCGGGGTCGCCGATACCACGAACGGACTCGGCGTCGGCGCTCCCGGCGTGGTCCGGTAATCCCCGAGAAGGTGAGGATCCGACCGATGGACCGTTTTCTCTCCCAGCAGAGGCTCCTGGTCATCGCTCCACACGCCGACGACGAGACGATCGGCTGCGGGGGACTGATCGCGAAAATGAAGGACCTCGGTGGGGAGGTCTACGTGATGGTCATGACCGTCGGCGATCTCGACCACTACGATGGCCGAGAGGGCAAGACTTCGGGGCAGACCCGAGCCGACGAGTTGGCCGCCGCGATGGATGTCCTCGGGGTCGACGAACACGAGATCGTCATGCACTCCAACGAGTGGCACCTTCGCCTCGACGGGATGCCGAGGCGCGACCTCGTGAACCTCTTCGAGCGCGAGGCGAAGCTGTCGATCGACAACGTCCAGCCGACCATGCTGGCGATCCCGGCTCCGTCGTTCAATCAAGACCACGTCGCGGTCTACGAGGCGGCCATCACGGCGAGCCGACCCCACCTCGCGGACATGAAGCCCTTCTGCCGAATGATCCTGGTCGCAGACTCGCCCCAACTCGCCTGGAACCCGAACGCGTTCAAGCCCAACGTTCACTTCGACATCACGCGCTACCTCGACAAGAAGCTCGAGGCGTACTCCAAGCACGAGTCCCAGCAGCGCCCATCTCCTCACATGGGAAGTCTCGACAGCCTCCGGTTGTTGGCGGAGTGGCGGGGACGCGAGATTTCGGTCGAGGCAGCCGAGGCGTATCAGTGCCTCCGCATGGTGGTTTGATGGACGTTGGCGCCGCCGCGTCCTTCCGGTAGAACGGAGGGGCGCTCGAGGAGGGGAACCGTGCTCGACCGACTCCACGTCTTGATCATGGCCGGCGGTTCCGGAACTCGATTCTGGCCGCGGAGCCGTCGCAACTTCCCGAAGCAGCTCCTGTCGATGACCGGTGACCGGACCTTGCTGGAGCAAACGGTCGCGCGTGTCCAGGGATTGGGCAGCGCGGATCGAGTCTGGGTGATGACCCGACACGATCTCGTCGACGCGGTCCGACGAACACTGCCGCAGCTTTCCACCTCCCGCCTGATCGCCGAGCCGGAGCTCCGAGACACGGCGAGCGCACTGGTCCTCGCCGCGGCGCGCGTCGAGCAGGTGGATCCCGAAGCGATTCTGTTGGTGCTCCCGGCAGACCACTCGATCCCCGATGCCGATGCGTTCTGCTCCTGCGTCCGGGGCGCGGTGGACTCCCTCGCGATCCGAGACGGTCTGATCACGTTCGGGATCCCGGCGATCCAGCCCGAAGTGTCCTACGGCTACATCGAGCGCGGCGACGATCCCGTGCCCGCCGGATGCACGATCAGCTACGCGGTTCGCCGTTTCGTGGAGAAGCCGCCCCTCGACGAGGCTCGAGCTTTCGTCGCTTCCGGTCGGTTCTACTGGAACGGTGGGATCTTCATCTGGCGCCTCCCGACCTTCAAGAACGCCCTCCGACAGCACTCGCCGGAGCATGCCCGGGGCTGGGAGCGGTTGGCAGAGCTCGGCGAAGAGCTGTCGAACCCCGAGTCGACTCTTCTCGCAGATCGATTCGGTCAGCTCCCCCGAGTGTCGATCGACTACGCGTTGATGGAGCGGGCCGAGGGCGTTCGAGTGGTCGAGGCCAACTTCGGTTGGGACGACGTCGGGTCGTGGCGCGCGCTGGAACGTCACCGCGCGGCCGACCCGGGCGCCAACCTCACCGAAGGTCGGGTGCTCCTCGAGGACTGCCGGGAATGCACGGTGTTCGCGAGCTCCGATCGAGTGATCGCAGGCCTCGGACTGGAGGGGCTCGTCGTCATCGACACACCCGACGCCCTCTTGGTCTGCCCGCGAGACCGCGTCGACGAGGTCAAGAAGCTCACGGCGGGACTGGCCGAGCGCGCCTGGGATGACGTGCTGTGAGCCGCTGGCTCGGCATCGACCCCGGTGAGAAGCGGATCGGTATCGCCCGCAGCGACGCCCTCGGCCTCGTGGCCCAGCCGCTCGAGATCCTCGATTCGGTCGAAGCGCTGATCCACCTGTTGAGGGAATCTCGCGACGATCTCGCGGGGGGGATCGTCGGGCTCCCGCGCAACATGGACGGGAGCTACGGGCCGTTGGCACGGCGCTCGGCCGAGCTCGTTCGGCGTCTGCGAGGTGAGGTCGATCTGCCCCTCTACCTGTGGGATGAGCGCCTCACGACCCGGCAGGCCGACCGGATATCCCGATCCGTGGGAGCCGACCGTCGTCACGGCGGACGGAGGCGCCGCCTGGACGACCTCGCCGCCGCCGTTCTCCTCCAGTCGTTTCTGGACGCCGGCACGCCCGCGGTCGAGGACCCACCGGGACTCGGGGACTGACCCCCGGACCTTCTGTGGCGGACGCCCGGGGTCGACTCCGCCCGCGCTCCGCGTGAGCCCGCGACTCCGAAGCCGCAGGAGACCCGCTGGCTGCGTCATGTGAACGAAGTCGATTTCGCCGCGACCCACACCGTCGTCTCCGGTCGCGGCGTCCCGAGCCGATCGCAGCGGGGGGGGCGCTGGCCCTGCCCGCGAACGTCGGAAGGCTTTCTCGCGACGCCGATCACGAGTCGTTCGGGGCTGGCGCGCCGAAAAGGGTTGCCAGAACGACCTAACCACCTATCATGCTGCCCTTTTGCGTCGGCACGTCGCCCAATTCCGGGCCCCGGACGCTTCCCCTCGTGCTGGGCTTCCGGCTCTTCGCTCTCGATCCTCCGGACGGGTTCCGGGTTCTTCGGGGAGCGAGGCCGTCGTCCTGGTTGGAGCAGAACAATGAGCATCGCGCCTGGCCGCAAGCAGGAGCTCTTCAAGGAGTACGGTCAATCGACGAACGACACGGGCTCTGCGCAAGTGCAGGTCGCCGTACTGACCGAGCGGATTCGCAACATCACCGAGCACCTGAAGGCCAACAAGAAGGACTACGCCAGTCGGCGGGGGCTCCTGAAGTTGGTCGGACGTCGAACGACCTTGCTGCGATACCTCGCACGCAAGGACCACCCGGCGTATCAGCAACTCATCGCTTCCCTCGGCCTGCGGAAGTGAGTCGTCACCCCGACGTGGAGCGACCTGGAACGCGAGCCGAACGACGCCAGTCCCACCCGCGGCGCCCGTCGTCGCTGGCGCGCCGCGCGGTGGGCGGGCCGAGACTGATCGTGACCCCTCAGATCCGTTCGGCGGGAATCGCCTCGCCGCCGCACGGGCTCGACGCTTTCGGCGGAATCGCAGGATTCCCCGAAAGCGTTTTCGATGGCGAGAACCGTCGCCCGCGACCGAGAACGTCGCCCGCGGATTAGAAGAAGGTCTGATGCCAGACCCACCCCGTTCGATGCGGAACGGGACAACAAACGCGTGGAGAGTCGGCCCCCCGACGCAGCGGGGACGCGCAAGAACCCACCGCCGGCTCAGGAGGAATTCATGACAAGAGTAGAAGTTTCGAGAGAGATCGCCGGGCGAACCCTGACGATCGAAACCGGCGAGATCGCCAAGCAAGCGGCAGGATCGGTCATGGTCCACTATGGCGGGACGACCGTTTTCTGCGCCGTGACGTTCGGCGACCCCCCGCCGCATCTCGACTTCTTTCCGCTGACCGTCGACTACCGCGAGAAGACCTACGCGGCGGGCAAGTTCCCGGGCGGGTTCTTCAAGCGCGAGGGACGACCGACCACGAAGGAGATCCTCACGGCTCGCCTGATCGACCGTCCCGTGCGTCCGCTCTTTCCGGACGGCTTCAAGAAGGACGTCTCGATCGCCTGCATGACGCTGTCGGCCGATCGCGTCAACGACCCCGATATCCTCGCCATGGTCGCGGCGTCGGCCGCGCTCTCGATCTCGCCACTTCCCGTGTCCGGAGTCACCGGCGCGGTGCGAGTCGGTTACGACGACGGCGAATTCCTGATCAACCCGACGACCGAGGAGCGTGAGCGGAGCACGCTCGATCTCGTCGTGGCCGGCACGCGTGACGCCGTCATGATGGTCGAGGCGGGCGCTCAGGAGGTCTCGGAGCAGGTGATCCTCGACGCGCTCGACCGCGGACACGAAGTGATCCGCGAGGTGGTCGACATGATCGCCGAGCTCACGGAGAAGGTCGGCAAGGAGAAGCTCGAGTTCGAGGCTCCGGCGCTCGACGAGGATCTCTACGGCCGCGTCCGAGAGTTCACCTGGAACCGTCTCATGGACGCGATCGAGACCCCGGGGAAGCACGCCAAGAAGCAGGCGATGGACCTGGTCAAGGAGGACCTCCTCTCCGAGCTGGTCCCTGAGGAGCT
>JAGQRC010000726.1 GCA_020425835.1 Planctomycetota bacterium
GCTCGAGAAACGGATGGCGACGGATCCGTTCGTTCGCGAGGGCGCCGCGAGCCTGGAGATCGTCGAGTTCCGGTCGAGCCTGCATCACCCCGCGCTGAAGCCGTTCGCGGACCCTCGCACGCGCACGGTTCGCGACGTTCCCTGATCACGCTTCCCCCGCCGCGCACGAGGCGCGACAATGCCCCATCGATTCCGTCCACTCCCGACTCTCGAGAGGGCAGCTCCGATGCCTCGCGCGCTCTGGTCGATCCTGGTCTCGCTCACCGTCATCTCCACCCTTCGCGCCACCGACCCCGGACCGCTCGAGCGAGCGCTGGAGCGCGCCGGCGGCAACCGTGACGCGCTCGAACGAGCGCTCGGGGAGTGCTCGGAGAGGGAGCGGGTCGGGATGCGCTTCCTCATCGAGAACATGCCGCAGAGAGACCTCGAGACACTCGGCGCGGAGTTCCTCATCGCGCACGTGCGGACGGCGTACACGAACTGGGATACGGTGCCGTGGAAGGAGCGCATCCCCGAGGCGATCTTCCTCGATGCGGTCCTCCCCTATTCCAACGTCAACGAGCGACGCGACACGTGGCGCGAGGACTTCCATCGGCGGTTCGGCGAGTGGGTGCGCTCGGAGCCGTCGATCTCCCGAGCGGCGGCGATCCTCAATCAGAGGGTCTTCGGACAGGTCGGCGTGAAATACTCGACCAAACGACCGAAGCCCGACCAGAGCCCGTACGAGTCGATGGAGGCGGGGCTCGCGTCGTGCACGGGGCTCTCGATCCTGTTGATCGACGCGTGTCGCGCGGTAGGGATCCCGGCCCGCTTCGTCGGCACACCGCGCTGGTCGGACGACAGCGGAAACCACTCCTGGGTCGAGGTCTGGGACGATGGCTGGCACTTCACCGGTGCCGCGGAACCGACCGGCGATCGGCTGGATGAAGCGTGGTTCGTCGAGCGCGCGCGCGGCGCGAAGCGGGGCGACCCGCGCTACGGCATCTTCGCGGTCAGCTTCCGACGCACACCGTTGCGGTTTCCGCTGGTCTGGGACTCCGGGTACGACGATCTCTCGGCCGTCGACGTGACCGATCGCTACACCGATCGCGTGGTCGACGTGCCGTCGGGCAAGGTGCGGGTCCGCTTTCGGGTGATCGGGCCGGGCCGGCGACGCTTGACGACCGATCTCGAGATCCTCGACGCCACGGGATCCGTCGTCGCGACGGCGCGGACCAAGGACGAGCGATTCGATGCCAACGACCACGTGACCCTGCTCCTCGATGAGAAGGGCGACTATCGAGCACGCGCCCGCGCGAATCGCGCGGCGGCCGAGACCCGGTTCACCGCGGAGGAGGACGAGCAACTCGTCACGATCGATCTGCTCGCGCAACCCTCCTCCGGCTCCAAGCCGATCTGGGGCGCGGCGCCGGGGCCGATCGCCGCGCTCGAGCGCTACCTGCTCGAACCACGCGAGACGCGCGCGCCGCTGATGGACCAGGAGTTCGCGACCACGTCTCTGGATCGCGAAGAGGCGGAGCGCGCCACCGTGCTCCTCTGGGATGATCTCGCCCGTCACATTCGCGACACCCGAGCCGACGAGGTGAAGGAGCAGCGCCTCCGCCTCGGGGATCGCGAAATGCGATTCGCCGCCCGCACGTTCGGCGACGCACCTCCGAACGGACGCAGTCTCTTCATCTCGATGCACGGCGGCGGTGGCACGACGAGCGACGTCAACGACCAGCAGTGGCTCAACCAACAACGGCTGTACGAGCCCGCCGAAGGGATCTACCTCGCGCCGCGCGCCCCGACCGACACCTGGGATCTCTGGCATCAGTCGCACATCGACGCCTTCTTCGATCGCTGGATCTCGAACCTCATCGTGTTCGAGAACGTCGATCCCGATCGCGTCTACCTGATGGGCTACTCGGCCGGCGGAGACGGCGTCTTCCAACTCGCTCCGCGTATGGCGGACCGCTTCGCCGCGGCGGCGATGATGGCGGGACATCCGAACGAGACGTCGCCGCTCGGGCTGCGCAATCTGGGGTTCACGCTGCACATGGGTGGTCGCGATGCCGCCTACCACCGCAACGACGTCGCCCGCCAGTGGGAGAAGAAGCTCGACGAGCTCCGCGCCGCGGACCCCGAGGGATATCCCCACTGGGTGGAGATCCACGAGGACAAGGGGCACTGGATGGACCGGGAGGACGCCGCCGCCGTCCCCTGGATGGCGCAGTTCCGCCGCGACGTGACTCCGTCCCGCGTGGTCTGGGTCCAGGACGATGTCACGCACTCGCGGTTCTACTGGCTGAAGGTCGACGCGCCGAAGCCGCGCTCGACGGTGATCGCGACGTGCGACGGCCAGACCATCACGATCGAGAGCACCGATGTCGATGCCATCACCCTGCGTCTCCGCGACGACCTCGTCTCCCTCGAGGACCCGGTGCGCGTGATCCACGAGGGCGCCGTTCGCTTCGAAGGACTGGCGCCGCGGACGATCGCGACGATCGAGAAGACGCTCGCCGAGCGCGAGGACCCGCGTGGCGCGTTCTCCGCCGAGGTGTCGATCACCCTCCCCGCCCAGCGGTAGCGTCGTCACCGGAGTTCGCGGGAGGAACGCCGCCCTCGGAAAAACTCATTCCGTTCCGGGGCGCGAGCTTCGGCGACGGACTTCCGTTGGACCCGCGCGGCGGCGATCGGCTACGATCCCCGGT
>JAGQRC010000727.1 GCA_020425835.1 Planctomycetota bacterium
CAAATGGCGCTCCCCCTCGAAACGAAGGATCAGGACATGCTCAGCCTAAGAAGACGCTGGAGCTCTCGCGCGTGGGCGGGAGAGCGAACGAAGGACGAAACCCCATCGCGTTCCTCGACGTCGAGGGCCCTGACGGCTCTCGGGCGCGTGTGCGCACACCTCTGGGCTCGCCGAGATTTCCACTGCCTGCGCGAGCGCGACGCGTATCAGCGCTGGGCGGTCGAGCTGCGATCTCGATCGTCGACGCCCTTCTGGTGAGGAACGCCGCACCGAACTCTGGTGAAACCGGACGATGATCGATACGACCTGCACCGCGGGCCGACCCGTTGGGTCCGCCCGCGGTTCTTCATCGGACACGAGGTTCACTCGCCTGGCCGTCGGCCCCGCGAAGATCGAACGTCGACGGATGCACGGGACGTGATCTCGTCCCGTCGGCTCGAGAAGCAGCTCCTCGACACCGGCTAGCTCTCCTCACCCCCGGTCCCATCGCCGCCACCACCGCTTCCACCGGAGCCATCTTCGTCCTCCCCGCAGGGCCCCGTGCACGACCCGGAGAGCTTCGCGATGCTCTGGACCGCTTGTCCCGGCTTCTTGCACTGGATCCGCAGCTCGAACTGCTGGCCCGGACTCAGGGACACGTCGACCATGAACACGAACCAAGGCGATGGCGATGAAGCGCCGAGCGTCGGCACGCCGTCGACCACCAAGCTCCAGATCCCGGTCGCTCCCACATCGACGTTCACGAATTGCCGCTGGTAGTATCTACAGGGACAGTCGGTGACCTCGGACGCGACGAGCTGCCCGAGAGAGCCGCAGCTCGCCCCGCCGTCTTCACTATGGAGGTTCTCCCACGAGGCAACGGGGTCAGGAGGATCGTCGGCGCGACCCCGCGAGTATGTCAGTAGCGATCCCGCAAGCATGACGAGCACGATGCGGAGACCGACACGCAGTCGCCCGGTCCTCATTGACCCGCCCCTTCCCCACCGCCCGCGCTTCCGTCGTCGTCATCTCCGCACGGGCCACTGCAGACACCGGTCTGCGTCAGCACGAGATGCGGAGAACCGCTCCCTCCGGCGTCGCACGTGACTCGAATCCGAAAGTCCTGCCCTCCTGCCAAAGTCAGGTTGGCCACGAGCGTGAAGCTACCAGGGTAGTCCGCGCCACCCACGATCTGCCCGCCCGCCGTGATCTCGAAGCTGCCGATGTTGCCGGCCGGGACGATCACGTCCTGGAGGAGCTCGTAGTGACAGGGGCAGTCACTGAACCGGACATGACGGACCTGCCCCATCGAGGCACAAGTACCCGGACCGAAGACCGACGACGGCCCCGGGTTCCAAGCATGAGGCTCGACGCCGAGCGCCGACACCCCGTTCCATCCACCGAGGACGAGTAGCGTCCCCCAGAAAACGTTGTGCATGAATCCTCTCCGATCACCGATCCACGGACGTGGATCTTCAGAAGGAATCCGGAGCGGACCAGGACACGGCGAGCGCCACCGTCCCGTCCAGCTCCGGCATCAGATGCGACTGCAACGTCCGGATCGATGCCCACGCGGCCTTCGATCGCCAATGGTCAGCGACGTCGCGCGAGCGATGGAGGATCGCGCCGATGTCCGTGTCCGCGAGCTCCCAGTTCGCGCTCGGGTCGGCGGCTCGTAGGTCGGCGAGCACCTGCTGTGCTTCATCCCACGACTCGAAGATCTCCGCGTCTCCCCGCTCGGCGAGATCGATGGGAATGACGTGACTCTGGACTTCGGTGATCTCGGCAAGCTCGCGCGCGTACTCGCTGACCAGACTGTGATTCTCAGGAGTCACACGCAGGTGCTCGACCTCACCGCCTCTCATGCGACTGAGGAACAGCATCCCGAGGGAACCGTGGATGCCGCGGACGAGGATCGCGCCATCCATCGGTGGGTTGTCGCGAAGGAAGTCTCGCTCCCCATCGAGGAGCTGCTCCTCGTCGTCGAGAATCAGCGTGCCCGGCTCGACGAGAGCAGGATCCGACGCGAGGCCATCGTTCGCTGGGGATCTGCGAGCTGCGACCGAGCTGGAACTCGTCGACGACGCCGACTCGGGGACGAAGTCCTCGATCGTCGGGACCGGGGAGCGCGCTCGCGGTGGTGCGTCCCGTGAAGGTCCGGCCACGGGCACCGTCGCCCTCGATCTCCAACGCTCGACCTCTGCGCTCCACTCCTCGCGCGCACGCCAATGGTGAATCTCCGTGACGCCGATCCACAGCACCAACACGGGTGCCGTGGCCAGCCCGATCTTCCCGGCATTCATCGTCCCTGCTCCTCTCGCAGATTCGAAGGAGCTGGGGGTCGAGCAAGAAGATCTCCCCGGACACGAACGCCACCGACGACCTGGCGAGGGCTCACGGTCCGTGGTGATGTCGTGCCCGGATCCCGGGCACCTCGGGGGGTGGTCCTGTTAGACTCCCGCCCAACGCGGACGCGCTCGATCCGCCCGCGACAACCTCGTCGTCGCGGGTTCACGGACTCCGAGAAGATGCCGATAAAGAGGCTCGTGCTCGGTGTCGCGCCGGGTGGGAGATCGAGGCGGGTCGTCGGATGCGGCTCGACGAACCTCCGCGACGCAGGCCTGTGACGAATCGAGGCGCGAGTGAGCGCCGAGACCGGACCGACGTGAAGATCGCCTATCTGATCAACAGCTACCCCAAGGTGAGCCACAGC
>JAGQRC010000728.1 GCA_020425835.1 Planctomycetota bacterium
CGAGGGTCACCTGATCGCCCCGGTCGAGGCGCGGTCCGTGGAGGGCGTCGTCCGGACGCTGGAGTCGGCGCTCGAGCGTCTTCGGTGAGCGGGACTCGCGCAGCGCCCGAGTCTCATCGACGTGGAGGGCGAGCGCTGTGATGAAGAACCCCGCTCCGATGAGGAACAGGGACGCGCAGAAGAACTCGAGTCGTCGTTGACGCATGGGTGCGGATCCTCTCTCCCGGATGACGTCGACGCGGCACGCTCGGACCACGTCTGTTTCAGAATCGCCTCAAGTCGAAGACCAGCGCGGCTCTCGGGTCCGACGTCTCGGAGCTCGGTCGGTGGGTCTCGCGCGGGAATGATGCGTGAAAGTCGGTGCGCGGCCCCGTAGCATTCGCGCATGCGATGGTTTCGACATCTCCTCGGTCTCGCGACCCTGGTCGCCACCTGCGTCGCCGGTCACTACCTGTGGTCCCTGGCTCGGTCGGAGGACTCTCCGGCGGGCTACGACGTGACCCTGCTGTTCGAGAACACCGATGGTCTCCGGGTCGGCGCGGGGATTCGATACCGAGGGGTCCGGGTCGGCGAGGTTCGCCGGATCCGGCTGGGGACGGGCGGTCGAACCGTCGAGGTGCGTTGCCTCCTCGACCCCGACGCACAGGCCACCGTTCGAACCAGCAGCCGGTTCTGGATCGTCCGCCCTCGTTTCCGAGGGCTCGTCGAAGGCGCGAGCGGTCTCGACACGCTGATCAAGGACTCCTACCTCACCTACGACACTCCAGCGGGCGACTTCCCGAGCCTACCGACGGGATCCCGACTGCCCGGCCTCGAGAAGCCCCCCGAGACTTCCCCGTTGAACTCGCTCCCCGAGCCACGTGCCGGCGATCTCTCCCTCTCGGTGGTCTTCGCGGAGAACCGCGGCCTCAAGGCCGGCGGCGCCGTGGCCTATCGAGGTCAACGAGTCGGCGACGTCCGGCGTGTGCGCCTGAGCGAGGATGGCACCGGGGTGCGCGTCGACGCGGTGGTCGCGCGCGAGTTCCGATCCACTGTGCGGTCGGGCTCCCGATTCTGGATCGCGCGACCCAGCGTTCGGGCGAGTTGGTCCGGCGGCCTCGAGGTCCACGACATCGAGAACCTGATCTCGGGCCCTTCGCTCACCTACGCCCCTCCCGAGGACGAGCAGTCCTCACCGGCGTCGGACGCGTCGGTCTTCGTCGGGCTGGACGAACGCCCCGCGTTCGAGTGGGAGGCCCCCCGCCCGACGAGCTCCCCCGACCCGACACCGACGCCGTCGGCCGAGGATCCCCGACTCGCAGCCCTGACTCGCGTGCACTATCGGTTCATCGAAGTGGACTACTGGTCCCCCAACGATGAGAACCACTTCGAGAGCGCTGGCGTCGCCTTCATCACGCACGATGGCGTCCCCGCGGTGTTGATCGCCCGTACGAGCGTCGACGGCAACTGGCTGGTCACCGAGCCCCTGAGCACCCCCGAGGTCCGGGACGAGAGCTGGAGCGTCACACTGTCCGACGGTTCGGTCCACGGCGCGGGGCGAGTCTGGCTGGCCGACGCCGATGGAGACCTCGCGCTACTGCGCCTCGACGGTCGCGCACGGACCGCGATCGAAGCGATGTCCGGGGCACACCTCGCCTATCCCGAACTCGACGACCTGAAGAGCGCGGCGATCGAAGCGATCGGTCTCGAACCGAACGGCTCGACGGTCGTGCGTCGCGCGGGAACACTCGCGGACAATGGCGAGATTCGGGGTCCCGCCGCGGAGCTCGTGCGCCCGTTGATCCTCCACGACGGACGGTTCATCGGTGTCGGATCGAAGCGTTCCGACGTCACGCGGATCAGCCTCTTCTCGCAGCTCCCCGAGAGCCTGCGCGGGCGACGACCGTGAACGCCCCGAGTCGCCCGCCGGCCCTTCGCTTCTCGGGCTTCCGTGTCGGGTACCGAACCGGCTCGGGTACGCGCTGGATCCTGGACTCCGTCGACCTCGACGTGCCGACCGGTGAGCTCGTCCTGCTGCTCGGGCCGAGCGGTGGGGGGAAGTCGACGTTGATCGGAGCGATTCTCGGACTCGACGATCCTCACGCACCGAGTCTGAGGATGGGTGGCACGTTGGAGGTCTTGGGCCAACCGGTCACCGGTCCCCTCCCGCGCGGGTTGCGCGGTCGCGTCGGCGCGGTGTTCCAAGAAGGAGCACTGATCGACGATCTCTCGGTCCGAGAGAACATCGAGCTCGCCGTCCGCGAGATCGCCGACCCCGAGCGAAAGGTCGCGCCGCGGGTCGACGGCCTCCTGGAGCGCGTCGGGTTGGCGCACCCCCCTTCGCGCGTCGCGGCGTTGTCGGGCGGACAGCGCAAGCGCATCGCCCTCGCGCGCTCACTCGCTGGAGATCCCGCGCTGTTGGTGCTCGACGAGCCGACGGCCGGCCTCGACCCTCGCGGCGCCGAGGAGATCGCGCGGCTGATCCGAGAGGTCCACGACGGTTCGTCCGTCGGCCGTACGACCATCATCATCACGCACGACCTCGAGGCGTTTCGCTCGGTCGCCGATCGCGCACTCTTCATCGACCCGCGCGCCGGAACGTTGCGTGGCTGTACGGTCGAGGAGCTCGAGCCATCCCTCGCACGCATGATCGAGGCGGAGAGCATCCCCGCCGGCCCCCCCGCCGTGGAGCCGCTGTCGTGGAGGCAACG
>JAGQRC010000729.1 GCA_020425835.1 Planctomycetota bacterium
GACTCACGTTGTCGACCACCGATCTCGGCGGGCCCGACAGCCGCGCCGCGTGGACCGTTCCCGGATCGTCCGATCTCGTGGGGGTCTACTACTTGACCGACATCGGCTTCGGGAAGGTCTTCTGCCAGTCGTTCGAGCTCGGTGGACTCGCCGTGCCCTTCCCGGACCTCGTCGACGACATCGTGCAAGGCATCGGCGTGCCGCGCTGCATCCGCGTCGACATGTTCGCCGCGAGCACGTCGTCGGCCGGCGGAATCCAGCTCGACTGGACCGCTTCGGTCGGCGACTGGACGGCGTGCCACATCGAGGTGATTCCGCCCTCACCCTACCCGCCGATCAGCTACACACTGACCAATCCGCTCGACTTCCTCGGCCCGTTCCTCGTTCCCGCCCCGTGGTACGAAGGGACCTACACCTTCAAACTCACGCCGCGCTGTGGGGTGATCGATGGGATGCCGTACACCGGAGGGACGGTGGAGACGACGATGTTCTGGAAGCGCCGCTTCAAGCGCGGCGACTCCAATCGCGACGGGGAGATGAACCTCGGGGACGTGATCCACGTCCTCGACAGCCTGTTCGGGGGAACGGCGGAGATCCTCTGCGCGGTCGCCTCGGACATGAACGACGACGACAGCGTCGACATCGGCGACGCCGTGTACGGACTCAACTACCTGTTCATCGGTGGCAACCCACCGCCCGCGCCCTACCCGAACTGCAATCAGGATCCGACCTGCGGGAACCTGAAGTGTGAGAACTACGACGCCTGTCCATGAGGCCTTGCCGGCGACCGCGACGGATCGCGATCGCCGGCACGCGTCATCAGGGGCAGATCGGGTGGACCACGACCGCAAAGTTGTCGAGTCCGTGCATCACCTCGCCCGGGAAGTCGCTCGCGTTGGTCGCGATCCGCACGATGCCGAACGTGATCGGCCCGCCGCCGGCGCCGAAGTCCGGGAGGACTCCGGCATCCATCGTGAAGCTCCCGGCGGTCAAGCCAGCCATCGATGAGGCCTGCCACGACTCGTTCCACGGGAGCGCCGGGAACAGGTCGGCGCGGAGGAGGTGGACGCGGCCGTCCTGCATCAACGCCAACCCCGATGCCAGGGTGTGGTCGGCCGGGAGCGGCTCCAACAGGCGGTAGGACTCCTGGAAGTCGAGCGCGCTGATCGCTCCCTGGGTCGCCGGATCGTACGAGGTCGCGGTGTAGAACCAGGCGACCGACGCCGTCGCACCGGCCGGCAGGCTCATGTCCATCGTCCAGAACGTGTCCGGCATGCCCCCGGTCGGCATCGTGTAGCCGAAACCCTCTGCGCCGAGCGTCAGATCGACGTTCTGCTGGATCCAGAAGTCACTCGAGAAGACGCCGTCGCTGATCGTCACCGGGGCGCCGGTGCAGCCCGATCCCGACTGGAAGACCGCACGGATCAGCCGGTCGCCGTCCATCGAGATCGGCGCACCGGCGTAGTCGCCCTCCCACGCCTGGAAGGTCGACCCCGCATCCTCGACCGCCATCACTTCGACCATGCTTCCCGCGGGGAGCTCGAACGTGCAGGTCGTGTCGCACTCGAACGAGGGGCTCACCCCGACGACGATTCCCGGTCCGACCACTTCGACGGTCAGGGTGAAGGTGTCCTCGGTGACGAAGCCGGTGCACTGGCTCGTCTCGATCAGCTCCAGGGTGCCCCGAGTGCCGACGACGGCGGGCAGCGTCGGCAGCGGATCGAGGTAGAGGCCGATCCCGAGATTGTTCACCTCGGTCACCTCGAGGGCGCGCTTCTCACAATTGGTCGCGCGCCCGATCGCCGGCGCGCAACCCGGATCGACGATGCCATCCTCATCGACGCGGAGGACCCAGTAGTCCGGCTGCAGCTGGATGCTGTCGGTCTCGCCGACGAGCGTGTAGCCCCCGCCCGGTGCTCGCGCGACACCGCCGGCGCGATCGATCGTCGCGCTCGAGTAGGTGCGCTCCCAGACGACATCGCCGTCGGGATCGACCTTCATCATCCAGAGGTTCGGACAGTTGTCACCACAGGGCGACTCGCCCTCGAAGCTCTCCGTGGTCCCGCCGATCACGACGCCACCGAACGCTTCGACCACGCCGGCCGCGAACTCGTTCGCGACGCCACCGTACTGTCGCTCCCAGCGGTAGTTCCCCGCTTCGTCGAGCGCGAGGAGCCAGAAGTCGTAGCCACCGGCCGTCGCCGCGATGGTCGAGCCCCCGATGACGAAGCCCCCCTCGGGTCGACCGTCGAGATCGGGATCGAGGACGGCGACACCCTCCGCGACCTGCGGCGCGGCGGCGTCGAGGATCCGGGACCAGCGACGCGTGTTGTCCGGACCGTAGCGCGCGACGTAGACGTCGGTGTCCTCCTCCGATCCCTCTTGGAAGACCGTGAGCACGACCACGTATCCATCGTCGCCGACGGTGCGGATGAAGCCGTTGCGGATGCCGAGGAAGAGGGTCTCGCTGATCGCCTCCCAGATCGGCTGGCCGTTGCGATCGTAGCGGCCGATCATCGGGCCGTAGGAATACCGATCCTGCGCACCGAGGACGAGGAGGTCATCGCCGTCGACCGCGAGATCGAACAGCCGGTCGATCTCCGCGAACGTGCGCGTCCAGACGAGCCGACCGTCGCCGTCGAGCTTGCCGATGTAGGAGGAGGTGACCGTCCCTTCGTCGCGGTGGA
>JAGQRC010000730.1 GCA_020425835.1 Planctomycetota bacterium
CACCTGGACCCGATCGAGCCCGAGCAGGTCCAGGAGGAACGCGCGGTACTGCTGCGCTTCGACGTCCAGCGACAGGGACGGCATTCCGCCCTGGCGCCGGAGATCGTTCGACACGTCGTGGCGGGATCCGCCCCAGACGAACTCGAGCGCGGCGTCCCACTCGGTGGCGTCGACATCGACCGAGGGGTCGACGAGCAGGACTCGGCCCCGCCCCACCGACCAGTGGAGGAACGGGGCAGACAGGTCGTCGTCTCCGCCGGCGGCGCGATGGGCCACGCCGAGTCGGTCGAGGAAGTCGCGCGGATCGGCGCCGAGTCCCTCGCGCCCTCGGATGCACGCGACGCCGCCCGCGCGGATCCAGGTCTCGAGCGCGCTCAACGTCGAGGCGTCGAGCGAGTGGAACGCGGAGCCGTCGATCCACACCGCATCGTAGGCGCAGTACTCGAGCGGATCGGACGGGACGTCCTCGGCGGAGAACGCTTCGACGCCGAACTCGAGACATTCCTGCACTTCGGTTCGACCGAGCCACTCGACCGGGTCGAGCCGTCGGGCATCGACCGCCGGCGCGGCGGCGTTGCGATCGCGATAGGAAGCGACGACCACCGCGAGTCGATCATCGTCGTCCGATCGACGAAACTCGATCCGACCGAGGCCGGACCGGGCGCCATCCTCGGTGCGGAAGTCGACCTTGATCCACAACGCTCCGAGACGAAGCGCGAAGTCCTGGGCGGGGATCAGGAACCGAAAGGTCTGCGGATCCGGACCGATCGTGATCGGGTCCGTGAGATATCCGTCGTGACCGGTGACTTCGGCCGACGAGAACCCGAGCCGACCGACGATCAGTCCCGCTCCGGTGTGCTGGAGCTGGAGACGCAGCGGATAGGGCGCACCGGCTCGCCGCAGGGATGGTCGATAGTCGACGGTCATCCGAACGACGGAAGCGGTCGCCGCATCCCCCTGTGCGTGCGCGATCGTCCGCGCGGACGAGAGCACGCCTTGGGATCCCAAGAACCCCATGATGCCGAGGAAGGCGACGATCCGGATCGTCGCGGCGGCAATCGGCCCCCAGCCCCCCGATCGAGATGACGGCCGCGAACCGAGATCGCACTGTCGATCGGTCAAGGTCGGACCCGAGTTCCCTTCGTGCGCCGTGGCGATTCGGGGCTGACGATAGCGGCCCGAGGGCGTGTCATCCACAAACCGGGCAACAAGAGGAGCGCGGCCGCGCCCACGACACCGTAGGCGAGGAACAGGGCGGCGATCGCCTTCCCCCAGATCGCGCGGCTGCTGAGCTCGGCCAAGACCCAACTCGAGGCGAGCGAGATGCGCACCCCGATCGACGGTGCGAGCGCCCGCGCCAACTCGATCATCGCGGGCAACAGGAGGACGAAGTGCGCCTTCCGTGCGTACGGCGAGATCACGAGGAGCACGGTGCACGCGACACCGGTGATCCAGAGCGGACGAACCTCGATCCGCGATGCGCGCGCGATGACCACGAGCGCCCCCGACCCGAGCAGGAGCGCGAGGCCGCGGTAGATCCACTCGGCCGTGGATGGATCGACCGAGGTGAGGTGGATCATCACGTCCCGACCCTGGTCGTGCGCCGTCGCGTCGATCGGTCGCGTGAGACGATGGACGACGGCTCGAATCGACTGCCCGGGAACGTAGCCGCCGTCGACCCAGGTCTCGGGGGTGCGGGTCGGGTCGCCGACATCGAACGCCGCCCCGGCGAGCCCGAGGAAGCGTCGGGCGGGCGGCTCACCCGGAGCGAGCCACTGCCCCGGCAGGATCAGGAGGATCGCGAGCATCAGAGCAGCGGCACCCGCGACGCGCCATCGCCGCGAGACCCCGAGCGCGACGATCACGTAGGCCGGCGAGAGCTTGATCGCCGCGACGACCGCGAGTGCGATCCCCGCGCGGAGTTCACGGCGACGCTCGAGCCCGCTCACCACCAGCGCGATGCCGCCGAGCAAGTAGATGTTGCAGTTGCCCGTCGCACAGTCGGAGTCGACGAAGCGATAGATCCACAGGGGAGCGCCGATGGTCACCGCGAGGTGCCACGCGCGGGACAGCCCCGCGCTCTTGGCCAGGACATGGGCGCTCCAGTGGAGGACCGGAACCTTGCCGATCAGCCAGAGCCACCCGGCCAGGCTCGGAGGCAGGACGGAGAGCGGCAGCATCAACAGAGCGAAGAACGGCGGGTACATGTAGACCCCGTCGAAGATCGGCTCCCCCGCGAGCAACCGCTCCCCCACCGCATGGAACACGGCGAAGTCGTTACCGTCCCCGCCGAGCTTCCGCCCTCCCTTCACGAGGAGACTCACCCATACCGCCGTCGCCACGACGAGGATCACCCAGGACGCGGTGGGCCAGCTCGGGAGCGCACGTCGGATCGACCTCCCGACGCGGGGCGAGTCGCTCGACGAGTCGGGTGTCGGGTTCGGAGTCATGGACAAAGTCTGCTCGCGTTGGACCGGTCATGGCGCCACAATCCGGCCGGAACGGAATCGGAGGTCCTCGGACGACCGCGACGATTGGAACCAAGAGGGCTCCCCGAGTCGAGGCTCGATCCGATGAGCATCGCTTCGACGCCCCGTAGCTCGGCACTCTGTAACTCGGCACTCTGTAACTCGGCACGCTGTAGCTCGGCACTCTGTAACTCGGCACGCTGTAGCTCCAACGCCCTG
>JAGQRC010000731.1 GCA_020425835.1 Planctomycetota bacterium
CAGCAGCGATTGCTCGGGAGCATCGCGAAGTACAAGCCGACGCGCGGATCGGCCAACCCGATCAAGGAGCTCGAGTATGTCTGATCGTGTCCAAACGTCGTCGCTGCCTCGGGAGTACGTGACCTTCCATGTCGGCGACCTCCTGGTCGGGATCGACGTCCAGATCGTTCAGGAGATCAATCGTCTCCAGTGCGGAGTCACGCCGGTGCCGCGGGCGCCGGAGCACATTCGTGGTGTCCTGCACCTTCGGGGGGAGGTCGTGACGGTGCTCGACCTGCGTCGCCTGCTCGGGCTGCCGCCGTCGGAGCTGACCCGCCACAGTCGTAACGTGGTGGTCGACCACGATGGCGAGCGCTTCGCGCTCGTCGTGGATCGGATCGCCGATGTCGAGAGCTGCTCGCCCGACCAGATCGAGCAGCCGCCGGGCAACGTGCGGGGGGTCGACGAGCGTTGTTTCATCGGAGTCCTCCAGGTCGAGCGGGGGATCGTCGCGCTGCTGGACATCGCGACGTTGATCGGTTCGCAGGGTGTCGGCGTTTGATGATCTCGGTGGCCTGGGTCGGGGAGTGACGCGATGAGTCTGAGAACCAAGGTCCTACTGCTCTGCTTGGGTTGCGGTCTGTTTCCCTGCCTCGTGCTCGGGCTCACCGTCGGTGGAGTCACCTCGGCGGTCGAGGGGGATCGGGTCCGGTCCTTCGAGGTCGCGGCGCGGAACATCTGCGACAAGATCGATCGGAATCTCTTCGAGCGCTACGGTGACGTGCAGGCGTTCGGGCTGAACGGCGTCGTCCAGGATCGCCACGCGTGGTACCGGAAGTCGGACAACCCGATCGTCGAGGTGATGAACAAGTTCGTCGACACCTACGACATCTACTTCTTGACGCTACTCGTCGACCTGGACGGTCGAGTGATCGCGGTCAACGACCGGGACAAGGATGGTCGACCCGTCGACACCTCCTCGATATGGGAGGTCTCGTTGGCCGACCGGTCCTGGTTCCGGGACGCGGTCGCGGGTCGTTTCTACCAGTCGGCGGACGGCGCGTTCACGGGGACGGTGGTCGAGGACCTCTCCATCGATGACATGGTGCGTCGCTGCTACGGCAACGAGGGTCTCACCCTCGGCTTCACCGCTCCGGTTCACGACGCGAGCGGGAAGGTGATCGCGATCTGGAAGAACTTCGCCGACTTCGGCCTCGTCGAGGACATCGTTGCGGCGGAGTATCGAGAGCTGGCGGAAGGGGGGCTGTCGGGGGCCGAGATCACCGTGCTCGATGAGCGGGGACGAGTGATCGTCGACTGCGATCCCGCGGTGAGCGGGCACCCGGGCCCGGTTCGGGACATGTCCGTGATCTCTCACCTCGATCTCGTCGAGGCGGGGGTGGAGGCGGCGGTCCAAGTCATGAAGGGGAAATCGGGCTCCATCGCGCGATCCCGCCATGCCCGCAAGGGGATCGACCAGGCCGCCGGCTTCGCGCCGTTCCGCGGCGCGCTCGGATTCCCCGGCATGAAGTGGAGCACCCTCGTCCGCGTCCCCGTGGAGCAGGCGTTCGCCGTCTCTCGCGCGGCGTTCTGGAAGATCGCCGGAGGGATCGCGTTCGCGGTCGTTCTGGTCGTCTTGGGGAGTCTCTACTTCGGGGGGACGGTGGTGAGACCCCTTCGTCGAACCGCCGATCTGGTCCGGGACATCGCGAGCGGCGACGGGGACCTCACCCAGCGACTGCCGGTCGACACGGCGGACGAGGTCGGCCAACTCGCGCAGGGTCTGAACCAGTTCCTCGACCGACTCAGCTCGATCGTCCGGGAGATCAACGCCCACGCGGAGAGCGTCGGGTCGGCTGCGCAGAGCTTCTCGAGCACCGCGTCGAAGCTGGAGACCGCCTCGAAGACGACCAACGTGGAGTCGAGTTTCGCTTCGGACGCCGCGCGGGGAATGTCCGCGACCATGTCCAAGCTGAGCGACTCGATGGCGGAGATGACGGCGCGCATCGGGAGCACCGTGATCTCGATCGAGGCTCTGTCCCAGAGCTATCAAGAGGTGTCGCGGAGCGCGGAGAACGCGTCGGGGGTCGCCGATCAAGCGGCCAGTCTCGTCGGTGAGGCGAACTCCCGAATCGTGGATCTCGGGAACTCGGTTCACGCGATCGGCAAGGTCATCGAGACCATTCAGGACATCGCCGAGCAGACCAACCTCCTCGCCCTGAACGCGACGATCGAAGCGGCTCGCGCCGGCGAGGCCGGCAAGGGCTTCGCGGTCGTGGCAAACGAGGTCAAGGAACTCGCGAGCCAGACGGCGCGGTCGACCGAAGACATCCGGGGCATGATCCTCGGCCTCCAGAACACTGCGACGGAGGCGGTCGAGAGCGTCGGTCGGATCACCGAGGTGGTCGGAACGGTCAACGAGCTCTCGGCGACCATCGCCTCCGCTGTCGAGGAACAGAGCATCACCACGCGGGAGATCGCGAGCAACGTCCAGGAGGTCACCAACACGACGGTGGAGGCGACGGACGAGGTCGAACAGTCGGTCACGGCGAGCAGTGACATCAGCCGCAACATGGCCGAGGTGACGCGTGTCGCGAGGTCCGTCTCGACGGAAGCCGCGGAGACGACGCGCGCTTCCGGTGAGCTCCAACGCTATGCGGACGCGTTGCGTCGATCGGTCGGCAGGTTCCGCGTCTGAGGA
>JAGQRC010000732.1 GCA_020425835.1 Planctomycetota bacterium
TCATCTTCCTCGCCTACGAAGGGTTCGAGCTCATCGCGAACACCGCCGAGGATGTGAGGGATCCGAAGCGAACGCTGCCTCGGGCGCTCTACATCTGCGTCGGCTTCGTGATCGTTCTCTATGTGCTGGTCGCGTGGGTCGCGGTCGGCAGCCTCTCCGTGGATCGGATCGCTTCCGCCAAGGACTACGCGCTCGCCGAGGCGGCGCGCCCCTTTCTCGGCCAGACCGGCTTCACCCTCATCGCGGCGGCTGCCCTGCTGTCGACCTTCTCCGCGATCAACGCCACCCTCTACGGATCGGCTCGACTCAGCTACTCCATCGCCAAGGAGGGCGAGCTCCCCGCCATTCTCGAGAAGAAGGTGTGGAACGAGCCGATCGAGGGACTGGTCATCACCGCCGTCCTCGCGCTCCTCCTCGCGAGTCTCGGCGACCTCTCGAGCATCTCCATGATGGGAAGCGCCGGGTTCCTCCTGATCTTCGGCGCCGTCAACGCCGCCCACGTCCGCCTCGCCGCGAAGACGGGTGGAGGGCGCTGGATCGCCGTCACGGGTGTCGCGGCCTGCGTCGCGGCGCTCGTCGCTCTCATCGGTCAAACGTTCGAGTCCCACCCCGGCCGAGTCCTGGTGCTCCTCGGCATGATCGCGACGTCGTTCATCGTGGAGCTCGTCTACCGTGAGTACCGAGGGCACGAGTTCCGGCTCGGTCGTCGAGAGGCCGAGCACGACGACTGATCCCCGCTATCGTGGACCACGGCCATCGTGGACGACCGACTTCCCGATCCGCGATCCTTGCCCCGTGTCGCGGGGGCCGTGACACTGATCGCTACGGAACGATCGTCACGGGCCCGTCGACCGTCATCTCGGTCGACCTGGGAGGTTCCATGCTGCGCGTACATCGTGTTCGAGGTTCTCACCGCGCTGTGGATCGGCGAGCCCATCCAGACCAGCGTCATACACCTGGTCGGTGGCGTCGTCGGGTCGGCGTGGGGATCCTCTTCGTGAAGCAGAACTGGGTGGACACCCGTGGCGGAGACTGGTTCGCGTTGAGAAGAGGCGTCTCGGGCAGCGAGGTTCTCTCCCGAGTCCATCGCAAGGCGAGTGACGCACGAGCGCAGGCCTCACCGGCGACGAACGATCGGTCGGTCGAGCTCGAACGCTTCCGCGAAGCGCTCGCCGCGGGCGATCCGCGCGGGGCGTGGCAGATCCACCGCGACGCGGAGTTGGAGTCCGGATCGTGGCGCCTCGGGGAGTCGGATCTCCGACCGTCGATCCTCGGGCTTCATCGTGTCGGTGAACGGCGTCACGCGGCCACGCTCACTCGCAGTACCTCGATCGCTTCCGGACCGACGCGGCGAGCATTCGGCTCCTCCGAGCCGCGCAACTCATCGACGACGAGCAGCGACCGACCGCCGGCCTCCGACTCCTCGCGACGATCCCGAACGATGATCGGATCGAGCCAGCCCGGGCGAAGCTGATCGCGAAAGCAAACGCCCTTCAGGCTCAGGGGGTTCTCGAGCTGGAGGACCTCGACTGAGTGCGCCGACGTCGCGGCCTTCTCATCAAGACGATCAACGGGCCCGTGACGAGTGGAGTCCTCGCAGAAGTTATCCTCGATTTCCGCGACGGGATCGGTCCGGCGCGTCGTCGAGATGGTCTCCGACCGATGCCACAGGTCCGGAAGGGTCGGATGGCGTCACCAAACATCTCGCGATCGGCAGACCCATCGTCGGTCTCGCCCGAACTCACCACCCATTCGAAGGAGGAACACGTGATCCCTTCGTTCGATTCCCGTACGCGCGCTGTCCGCGCCGTTCTGCTGGTGATGCTCGCGTCGTGGTCCATGGCGACCCTGGAGCTCTCGGCCGGTGGACCCGGCGAGCAGCTCATCGTCGCGCCGGACGCGGGAGATGGCGACTGGTTCGGACGCTGGATCTCCGTGGACGGCGGTGTCGCGGCGATCTCCGCGGAGTGGGACGACGACGGCAACGCCACCGGTTCGGTGTACGTCTTCCGGCGTGTCTCGGGGGCGTGGACGTTCGATCAGAAACTCACCGCGAGCGATGGCGAAGAGGGGGACCTCTTCGGTCGCAACGTTTCGATCCGCGGCGACCTGCTCATCGCCGGCGCATTCGGGGAGGACACCAACGGGCCCGAAGCCGGTGCGGCATACATCTTCCGACATGACGGAACGCGCTGGGTCGAGGAGGCGAAACTGCTCGCCGACGACGGGGTTGCTGACGACTTCTTCGGCCGCTGGGTCGACATCGAGGGGGACACTGCCGTGGTCGGCTGTGTCCACGCGGGCGAGGTCGCGGAGGGCGCCGGAGCCGTCTACCTGTTTCGCCGAGTCGGCCCGACCTGGATCCAGGAGCAGAAACTCCTGCCCGCCGCCCCCGCCGTGAACTCCCTGTTCGGCTACAGCGTCGCGATCTCGAACGGTTTCCTCGCCATCGGTGAGGCGTGGGACGACGACCTCGGCGATCGTGCGGGATCGGTCAGCATCTACCGCGACAACGGTGGGCTCTGGTTGCTCGAGACCAAGTTGCTCGCGAGTGACGGTCAACCGATCGACTACCTGGGCGGGGACCTCGCCTTCGGCGATGGATTCCTCGTCGTGGGCGCACTCGGGGACGATGACTTCGGCGATCGCAGCGGAGCGGCCTACGTGTTCCGGTACGACG
>JAGQRC010000733.1 GCA_020425835.1 Planctomycetota bacterium
CTCCGATGATGGCGTTGACGATGGCCGGGAACGGGAGAACGGCGGGAAGGACTGCGCCGAGGAGCACCACGAACAGGGCGCGACGTTGGCGCTCCAGGAGTCCGCGGGCCGGAGGGAGGCAGCGCTCCGGAGGTGCGGCGTCCATGCTCTGCCCGAGCTCTCGGTAGACCTTCTCCGCTCGCTCGATGATCTCCCGTTCCGCTCGGATCCGTACCGACTGATGCTCGACGACGTTCCCGTGCGGGTCGAGGATCGGAGTGACGTACGCATCGACCCAGTAGTGATCGCCGCTCTTGCACCGGTTCTTGACGATACCGAACCAGGGTCGACCCTTGCCGACGGTGTTCCACAGGTCGGCGAAGGCGAGTCGAGGCATGTCGGGGTGTCGAACGATGTTGTGGGCCTCGCCCACGAGCTCTTCGTTCGTGAACCCCGCGATCCGTTGGAAAACGGGGTTCGAGTAGGTGATCACTCCGCGGGGCGTCGTCGTCGAGAGCAGGATCTCACCCGAGTCGACGGGCACTTCCCGCTGCGTGACGGGTTGGTTGTTCTTCATGGGCCTCCGGGATGGGACACGAGCACTGCCGTCGTTATCGGCAGCGAGCCATCGATTCTGGGGCCAAAGCCCGCTCGACGCGCAACGCCTTGCCTCGCAGCCCGTTGAAGGCTCAATCCCGCCGCGAGCGCGAGCTTCCGGGGACGGCGGACCCGTCGAAGCTCGACGGATCCCCCGACGAGTCCGTTGAAAACCGCTCTCGGCCGGAATGGGCTCTTCGAACGGGCTCCTACTGTCAGCGCTTCGCTGGAGCGTCGCTCCGACGCCGCCGAGGCGCCCGATGCGCGGTGTCGTGACGAACTCGAACCCGTCACTCGATCGGGCTGCTGAACGAGACATGGTCGATCTCGATCGAGCGGGGATCCCGGACCGAGCCTCGATCGGGTCATCGCCCTTGCGTTTACCGCCGGACTCGTCTTTCCCTCAGCGGTGATCCCCGGCCGAAACGCACCCTTCCCTGCTGGACGCGACCGACTCGAACCGGGAAGTCCCACGATCGAGTCGGTCGCCCGCGCAGCGGAGGGCACTTCGGCGCTCCGAGATCGGGAGATCGAGGTCCCGTGGGCACTTGCGGGGCCGCCTCGATCGACGCGAAACCCCGCACGTCGCGGTGGTGTTGGCGTTGCCACAGGTCGAACACCGGGCGTTGTTCACCTCGCGATACCACTGCCGAGGGATTAGGGGAGCGTCACATGCGAATTCCACGGTGCGGAGTGTGGGAGACGATCGTCGTCGGGTTCCTTCTCGCGTCGGGAGGGACGATCTCGGCCCAGGTGACCGACCTGGCTCCCGTCCACAAATCAGGGCAGACGTTTCTCACGTGGACCGAGCTCCCGGCGCCCGGAGTTCGGTATCGGGTCTACCGGAGCCTCGCGCCGATCGTGGTGATCGACGCTTCGGTCGAGCTTCTCGGAGAAGTGGATGATCTCTCCAGCGAGAACATCCGACAGACTGCGCTCAGCGGCAGCCCCACGTTCTTCCGCATTCAAGATCTCGGCGCGCCGCTGTCCAGTGGGCAGGGCCTCTTCGTCCACACGACCGAGTTCACCGGTGCGGCACACTACGCCGTCACCACCGTGACCGGCGGGATCGAAGACGCGACCATCGTGTCGGGGGAGAACTCGCTGACCAGTGCGGTCTCCGAGACGGTGTCGACTCCACGTCCCGTTCTTCAGTCGATCACCGGAACGAGACGCCACTACGTGCACTGGGTCTCGGACCGCGACACACCGTTCGCTCCTGCGATGTGGAATCGGCCGAGCCGTCCGTTCAATCTTCGGGTGATCCGCAACGACAGCTTCTCCGGGCTCCGCCCGGTGCTCCTGAAGCTCCACGCACGCGGCGGGAACTACCAGCTCCTGCCGGACCTCCTGCATCCCGAAACCGTCGTCCTGTCACCGGATGACTGGATCGGCGAGGAGCCCGTCAATACCTTCTGGTACGGGATGAACGAGGGTTTCCCCGACACGGCGAGCTACGGACAACATCTCAACGTCGACTACACGGTGCGCCGCGTCATGGCGGAGCTCGACTTCGTCCTGACGGAGCCGTCGTTCCAAGCCGACGCCGACCGCGTCTACGCCAGCGGATCGTCGATGGGCGGTGTCGGAGCCGTGTTCTTCGCGTACCGGTTCCCGGATCGCTTTGCCGCCGCACACGCCATCGTCCCGAAGTTCGACTTCAGCTGTAGCGCGGATGAGTGCTGGCTCGAGCCCGAGAACGGTGATCTGCTCTGGGGATCCGTCGCGGACAATCTTCCCACGAGCGACGGTGTCGGCGTGTACGATCGATTGAACCTCGGCTACCTCGCGTCGGCGGAGTCCGACGTCGATCGCCCTCTGATCACGACATGGAACGGTCGCAATGACGTCGTCGTCGGTTGGCCCGAGAAGCCACCGACCTATGCGGTGTTGACCGGACTGCACCAACCGGTGTCGTTCCTGTGGGACGAGAGCGAGCACGGGGGGATCGGCGGCGTCTGGGGCACGGTCATGAACCAGCGCCGAGCGGAACTCTGGAGCTACCGCATCGGCCAAGCGTTGCCGGCCTTCTCCGACCTTTCCATCGACGACGACCCGGGCAGCGGCGATCCTGTGGACGGCGATCTCGTCGGGTGCATCAAC
>JAGQRC010000734.1 GCA_020425835.1 Planctomycetota bacterium
GGGTTCCACGTTGAGGACCCACCCTTCTCCCCTCCACAGATCGATGTACTCCTCGTGATACTCAACGCCGCGGCCGTCGATGGAGAACGTCAAGTCGGCCCGCGAGTCGTTCCGGTCGTGGCGAACGACGATTCGTTCGTGCGGGCCGAGAGTCGACACTCGACGCTCGGAGAAAACCCGATGGTTCAAGTCTCGAAGGGTGAGATGAACGTCGCGGAACTCAATAGACCCAGAGTTCTGGACGATAGTGCGATTGCACCAGATCGACAAGGTGCTGACACGTACCGCAACGACCAGGACGACTGCGAGGCCGATCAGCTTGGCTGCACCGTGGATCCTCACCTCTCCGGCCAGTCCCGGACGATCAACACCGCGAAGAGAATGACGAACACGGGGGAGCACAACGCGTTCCTCCTCCAGTGTTCACCGAAGAGTGCGAGCCGTAGAAGCTGCTCGGTGCTCGTGTCCATCCCTGGCCCCGTCTCCACCGCGGCCATCCCGAACGACGTCATGGATACCTCGCCCGCGGCCCAACACCGGAGAGAAGCGGCACGACCGGCGCCGCGCGATCACCGTCATCCACCCGAGTCATAGAAGACCAGCAACATCTCTTCGTTCACCGGAACGACGGACTGCACCGTCACATCGTCGTTTTCGGCGAACCAACCGAGCAAGCTTTCGACGGCCGATTCGCCCTTGACCTTGGATCGGAACAGCAGGCTCTGCTGTGAACGGGATGCTGGGTTGACCATCGCATGGACGTTGCCGAGGTGAGTGATCAGAGTATGAAGCTCGTCGAGTCTCCGTGCGTATGCCTCCGGAGACGGTACGGACGGATCGTAGGTTGCCGAATCGCCGAACGCCTCTGGGTTCATGCGAATGTCATCCGCCAACCGCTTTGCAACTAGCTTGTACTCCTCGATGAGCACCTTTCGAGCCTCGAGATACCGCTTGTCTCGCTTGGGTTCGGGCACGCGGTCCTTCCGGCACTCTGGGTGGCAGATTCGTCCGACGACATTCTGAGGGTGGGGATCCCGGCTGACAACCAGCCGGCACTGGGGGCCGCGCTCGCGGGTCGGGGGGACCGTGCCTGTCGCCACGACCCGAACGCTCGGGTCCTCCAAGAGCATCTTCGAGAATCGTGACGGGCCTCCGCCCGAGTCGTCGCCGGGGGGAGGAGAACACCTGCTCAGAAAGGGCTCCTCATGCCTGTCACTCGACTCCTCGTCGTCGCCGGAATGGCGGCTGCTCTGTTGCTCGCGGGTCGGGAAGTGCGGGGCCAAGCCGGCTCCACTCCCCCAGACCCCGTTTCGCAAGCCTCTTTCGGCGGCGTGATCGTCACACCCGCGTCGACTAGCTCCGGCTTCGTCCAACCGTTCCGGACGGGCGACTGCGATGGCGACGGCGATCTCGATCTGGAGATCCCCTGGTCGGCGGCGCCACTCCCCGCGACCCTCGACTTCACCGCGGCATTCCCGAGCGGCAACCTCCCGACCGAGGTCACCATCACGCTGCGCGGCGAGTCGCTGGAGCTGACGGCGACCGACAGCGGTGGAACGACCGTCGACTCCGTCACGGCGGATCCCACCGGCGCCCCCCAGCTCTTCACGCTCTCCCACCCCGGAGGCATACAGCAGGTGGCGATCTCGGGATCGCAGATCTGCGTGACCGAGCTCTGCTTCGCGGTCACTTCGATCGCACCCCAGTTCGTGCGCGGTGATGTCGACGCGAGCGGGCAAGTCGATCTCGCCGATGCGATCCAGATCCTCGACTACTTCTTCTCCGGCGCGCCGCTCGCCTGTGTGAGCGCCGCGGACACCAACGATGCCCAGGGCGTCAACATCGGCGATGTCATCTTCCTTCTCCAGGTTCTCTTCTCCGGCGACTTCGTTCCCCCTGCGCCCTATCCGAGCTGTGGCGCGGATCCGACGCCGGATGCCCTGAGCTGCACCAGCTTCGATGCCTGTCCGAGTGGCGTCCTCGAATCCGAGTGCCACGACAGCCCCGTGCTCGCGGTCTCCGAGTTCGCGCTTCTGCTTCGCGGTGGCGTGCTCGAGCCGAGTGAGGGATTCGATGTCGAGGGCATCGCGGCATCCGGCACCGGAGACGTCGTGCGCTTCCTCCTGCAGTTCGACGCGCTCCCCGTCGACCACGACGAAGTCCAAGCGATGGGCGTCGAGCTCCTCGAGTACGTCGGAGGGAACACCTACGTCGCCTCAGTGAGCACGGGAACCGAGGATGTCGTCGGGCAGATCCCGCTCGCGCGCTGGGCCGGTCCGATTCCGCCGCTCGTCAAGATCTCCCCGATCCTCCGTAGCTTCGACCTTCCGGCGAACCTGCCCTGGGCGATGGCCCCGGACGGCTCGATCGGCATCAATGTCACGTTCCATCGCGACACCCCAGAGGATCAGGGCGGCGACGCCATCGTCGAGCTCGGCGGCGAGGTGCTCGGTGAGATCGCGGAGCTCCAGTTGGTGCAGGCCGTCGTGCAGCCCGATTTCCTCGTCGCGCTCGCGATGAACAACGCGGTCGCCTCGATCGAGCCGATCGGAATGCCGCTCGAGGCGCTGAACGACCTCGGTCGCAGCGAGCAGAACGTCGATCCTCTGAAGGATGTCCCGTACGAGCTGACCGGCGCCGGCGTCACCGTCGCCGTCTACGACGGAGGGAACGTCG
>JAGQRC010000735.1 GCA_020425835.1 Planctomycetota bacterium
GTTCGGATGGAACGAGGCGAGCCGGGCCGCGACCGTGAAGTGCTGGACCGAAGCGGTCGAGTTCGTCCGATCGGCATGCGAGTCGCACGATCCGTCGAGCTGACCGTCCTTCGTCCGCACGCCGTGGAGACAGCGGCGTCGGGACGATGTCAATCGCCGACGGCTTCGTCCCGCGCCGCGGCGCGGTCTCCGTCACCGTAGCCGCTCGACGCGCGGTGCCTGCGCTCGTCCACGATCGCCCCGACGGCGCCGCCCACGAGGAACGCGGCGAGTGTCAGGCCGCAGTACTTGTTGAGAAGGGGCGGGTCCTCGCCCTCGCTCGGTCCCTTGAGCCAGACCCAGTTCAGCTGGATCGCCATCCACATCAACAGCCCCCATGCGACCCCGCCGAGCAGAGCCCCGGTGACGCAGAGCGCCAGGTAACGCCCGAAGAGCTTCGCCCCCTCGAGGAAGGGGTCGGGGTTCTGCCATTGGTCTCTCATGGATGTAGCGCCCGACCCCCCTCCCCCCGAGCCCGAGGAGTGGACACAGTAGGTCAAGCGCGTGGGGCTCGACACCCCGGCGTGCCCGCAGCTCGCGTAAGGACGCGAGTGGCCTCGGGTCGACGGCATTCACGGCATCCAGCCGTGAGTTGCAGCCTGCCAACGGCCCGATTGGGGCACCGGGGTTCGACGGACTCTGCACGACGGGGATCGTCGGGCAGTGAATCGAGTCGAGGACCCCCTGCGAACTGAATCAACGGAACCGCGCACGAACGTCGTGGTTCGGTCGGCATGCTGGGACTCCTGCTGTCGTTGTCGGCCCTCCAGGACGTGGCTTCCTGGCAGCCCGGCGCGAGCACACGGGAATGGACCGAGGCGTTCGTGAACGCGTGGCACGACCTCGATTCGGGACGCTTCGTCGAGGCTCATCGGGAATTCGATGCGGCACTTGCCCTCAACCCGGGCCACGGGATCACGGCCCTTCACGCCGCGTGCGCAGCGGCGGCTCACGGCGATCGCGCCGCGGCTCTGGGACACCTCGAGGACGCCGTCGAATTCGGCTACTCGGATGCGGATGTCGTGGCCTGGGCTCCCTACCTGAACGAGCTCAGGGACGATCCTCGGTTCATCGACTGCGTCGACCGGATTCGAGCCGGCTGCGGGGACCGCCAGGAACCCGCCCCGGCAGAGCCCCGACTCTCCGCTCCTGGAGCAGAGGGACTTCGCTTTCCCGCGGCGATGGAACCCACGACCTTGCGCATCGGGACGGTCGACGCCTCCCCGAGTCAGGATCGTCTCGCCCTGCCCTTCAGCGACGGTCGCATCTTCCTGCTCGAACTCTCGACGGGACGGACGCTGCGGGTGCTGAGCTCGGGCACGAGTCGTGTCGAGGAGGTTCAGTTCGATCCGACGGGAGCTCTCCTCTTGGCCACCTCGGACGACGCGGTCACTCGTGTCTTCGACGTTGCGCAGGGGACGACGGTCATCGAGCTCGAGACCGAATTGCCTCGATGGCCCTCCTGTCCTGCGTTCTTCGACGCGGTCGGCAGCAGGTTGCTGCTGTGCTTCAAATCGCGCGCTCCCGCGATGTTCGACCTGGAGTCAGGACGAGAAGTGTGGAACCTCGACGAAGAGCCGGGCTGTCTGCACGCGGTCTGGAGTCCCTTCGATGCACGTGTCTACGCTTGGGTCGGGAGCCGGTCCGAGGGTTGGCGACTGAGGTCCTTCGATGCTGCGACGGGCGAGTTCGTCGCCGAAGTCCCGGAGGCGGGCACCCGGATCGGGAGAGTCCAGTTCCATCCCGACGGTCGCACGCTGCTCATCGGAGTCGAGGGTCCGGCACTGATCACGCGGGACATCGAGTCCGGACTCGTTCTCGAGGAGTTCTCACACACGGGCCAGTGGGGCGTCGAACCGGAGGACGACCTGCACTCGTGCATTCTGGGGCGCGACGGTCGCGTTCTCTCGGTGGCCCGAAGCAGCTTCATGCGCTCGTGGGACTTCGCGACCGCTGAGATGCAATGGGAGTTCTGGTTCTGCCAGGCGTCTCCGGGTGCGCTCCACGCCCAGCTCTCCCAGAACGGTTCACGGCTCTTGTTCTGGGGACAGACACCACGCAACACTCTCGTCGCCGACTGGCGGACCGGCAGACTCGTGCTGAATCTCGCTGGCCGCCGATTCGGGCAAGTCGGGGAGAGCCTCGGCGGTCGGCAGCTCTACGCGATCAGGGGTCAGGACGCATCGCTCCACGTCCTCGATGCAGACTCCAGCGAGCCGCTGTACTCGTGGCGTCGCGACGCCGCGGGCGAAGCGGAGATCGTTCCAGCCCGTCGTGTCTACTGCGAGGACCTCGACCAGGTCCGCCACTTCGGCCTCCTCCAGGACGAGACCTGGCCGGACCTCGCGATCCTCGCCGGACAGCTTCTCGATCCGATCCGTGTTCGCGCAGCTCGGGCCGACGTGCGAGTCGCTCCGCCGCGGCCGGTCTCTCTGCGACTCGACGGCATCACCTGCCACCAGTGGCCTGGACGCACGACGAGCCATCTCTGCGACGGTACCGCGCGGCGGTGAGCGTCCCCGAGCGGCCAGGACCGCTCCAGCACAGCCCGAGGGCCTCGACCGGCAACACCCGCCACAGCATCTGGTACGCTCCCCCTCACCGTGCGACCCCGGGGACGACAAGATCAGAGCGA
>JAGQRC010000072.1 GCA_020425835.1 Planctomycetota bacterium
GCGAGTACGGATTCCTGTTGGGCTCGGCCGCGTTCGGGGCGGCGGTCGGGATGGGGATCGATGCGCTGACGAGCTCTATTTCGATCGACTACTTCGTCCTGGGGAAAGGCGTCGCGGCGGGTCCCGGTCTCGGTGGACGCATCGCGCTGCTCGGCGCGCGGGCCGGCACCAGCGCGGGCGTCATCGCGGCCGCCGTCCTGTTGATCGCCAACCCGGTGCCCCGAGACGCGCTCCGGATGTGGCGCTGTGTTCCGCTCGTCCTGCTCGGCGCACTCGTGGGAGGCGCGGGGCTCGGCCTGATCCAGGTCGGCACGGGCTGGCCCGAGATCGAGTCGCTCCGAGGCGTGCTTCCCGAGGATCGAGCTCGGCACTTCGAGTCGGTCTGGGCGTTGCACCTCGGCATCTACGGCGGCGCCATCCTCGGACTGATCGTGGCGACGTTGCGCTGGCGGCGTCGGTACACCCCAGCGGATGGGGCGGACGGGATCGAGTCGCGCTGAAGCTTTCCGCGGACCTCCGCCTCCGTACAATCGTCCCGTGGGAGAGCGAGTCTCGAAGACGGATCGGATGGTCGATGCCCATCGTTGCCGAGTTCACCGCCGACGGACGACTGCGCGTCGTCTCCATGAGGGGCGTCGTGACCGCCGAGGAGTTCATCGACTACCGCGCCCAACTCGGGCGAACCCGGACGCCACGCCACCGAGTCTCGTTCATCGACCTCTCCCACGTCGACCGGTTCGAGTTCGGTTTCGGAGAGCTCCTCGTCCACGCCGAGACGGTCCAGTCGAACTTGTCGGATCGCCCGGAGGCGTTCACCGAGGTCATCTGGGCGCCATCGGATGCATCCTTCGAGATGGCTCGGATGTATCAGGCGCTCGCCGTCGGCGAGCACATCGTGCATCTCCATCGCGATCGCGATCTGGCGCGACGCCTCGTGCGTGAGCTTCTCGAGGAGCCGGCGTGGGAGATCCCCCAGCAGTAGTCGCCGAGGCAACCGGCGGAGGCAGGCCGTGAGCGAACAGGGTCGAGTCGTCGCGGTGGCTCGTGATGACGAGCATCGATTCTCCAAGCCCACTCGTCCCGAGATCGAGCTCCTCGAGGGCATCGGCGTCGTCGGCGATGTCCACGCGGGCGAGACCGTGAAGCACCGGTCGCGGGTCTCACGGGATCCGACCCAGCCCAATCTCCGACAGGTCCATCTGATCCACACGGAGCTCTTCGACGAGGTCGCGGAGCGCGGGTTCACCGTTGGAGCCGGGGACCTCGGGGAGAACATCGCGACGCGGGGCATCGCACTTCTCGACCTGCCGACCGGAACGCGACTCGAGATCGGAGCGAGCGCGGTGGTCGAGGTCACCGGGCTACGCAACCCCTGTGGGCAGATCGATCGCTTCCAGCAGGGTCTGCTCGCGGCGACGTTGGAGGAGTCGATCGACGGGCGGCTCATCCGCAAGGCGGGAGTGATGGCGATCGTGGTCGCGAGCGGTGCGGTGCGACCCGGTGATCGCGTCGTCGTCCGATTTCCGTCGGCGCCCTACCAGCCACTCGTGCCGGTGTAAAGCGCCTCTTCACGACATCCTTTTCCCCGGCTACGAGAACTCGGAGTAGACCTCGACTCTGTTCAATGGCATCCTCGGAAACTCACCTCAGTAGACGACGACATTGCCCGACCGCTCGATCGGAGTCTCTTCCGATCCTGTCCGTGTGTGTGAGGTGCCCGTGAGCGACGACCTCAGTTTGCGATCCGACGAAGAGTACTCGGAGTGTGTGGACGCTGCGGATCTCCGGGAGTTCATCGGTCAACTCCGGGATGTGCACTCCAACGGCACATGGAGCTTCGCGTTCGGGGACTCCGTCTCGACCTGGATGGAGATCGACCTCGAGGTCGTTTCCGAACAAGGGGACCGTCTCGAAGGTTCGTGTCCCCACGAAGAGGGCATCAACCGCGTCCGCTTGCACATCGCCGGGACCGACGACGACGGCCCGGACGCCGCGCCCCGCGCGCCCTACGCGCGAACGATGCTCGAGATCGCGGAGTACCTCGAGTGGCCGCTGGTCGACGAGCAGTCCGGGCTCGAGCTCGACACATCGTCGCTCGCGGTCCTCGCCGCGGAACACGAGCGGGGCGCGACCGCTGGCCACGAGCACCGCGAAGTCTCGACGACCTCCACATCGGAGTTGGAGAGCTCGTCGCGACGTGACGCCCACACCGTCTCCACGGTTCGGTTCGAGGAGGGGGAGCGGCCCGCGCGGGAGGAGCCGATGATCCACCGCGAGCCGGTCACGGCCAGCGTGGTCGCACGGACGGAACGCGTCGAGTCCGCGTCGGCACCGGCGCGCAAGAAGCCGTGGTGGAAGTTCTGGTAGAGCTCACCGCAGGTAGTCGAGCGCCGCGTCGAGGAGCTCCACGTTGGCGTCAGCCGGGAGCTTCCGGCGAAACTCCTCGAGAGTCGGGAACGCGCGCTCGTCGCCCTGCCAGGCGATCGCCTGCACGACCGTCTCGTTCAAGTTCCCGTCCGTGCGGTAGAGGAGCTCGCGCAGGGTCTCGAACGCCGCGTCGGTTCGGATCTGGCTGAGGGCTCGGAGCATGTCCCTCGCTCGGTGGACCTTCGTCAGGTCCGGACCGGAGAGCGCCTGTCGATACTTGTCGACGTAGCGGTCGAGCAACGTCGGGTCCTGCCCGTCGTAGTATCCGAGCATGACCACGCCGATCTCGTGGATGATCTCGTCCTTGAACTCTCTCACCAGCTTCGGCAGCTGGTCGTCCTCCTTGCGGTCGAGGTAGAGACCGAACTCGAGAACTTCGCCGAGGTGATCGGTGAACGTCCGGAGGAACGGTCCCGCCAACATCTCCTCGTGACGCCACAGATTTCGCAGCGCGCGGCTGTCCACCCGATGGGCGAGGGCGATGATCTGATCGAACCCCGTCTCTCCCTGTTGGATCAACTCCGCGGCAATGAGCCAGAGCATCTCCACATCGTTTCGCGCGATCGCGTCCTGTGCGGCGCGCTCCGCGCTCCCGAGGGATGCGATTGAGATCGACCGTCGGGGCGATGGAGCCACCGGCGTCGGCACGCTCGTCGACGACTCGCCCTCGGTCGCCGAGCGACGCACGGTGGCGATCGCGAGTTGCGCACGCAGCGCTTCGATCTGCTCGTCGCGGGCGCCGAGATCGCGCTGGAGCGCTTCCAGCTGGGGCAACAGGGCCGATCGTTCACCGAGCTCGGCGATGCGAGCCGCATCGGCCGCCCGGAGATCGCGCTCCTCGGCCAACGTCCGAGAGACGACCCACGAGTAGCCGGCGAAGCCCATCGCGACGAGCGTGACGGCGACGGTCGCTTTCGACATCAGGAGACCTCCGAGGATCGGGGTGGGGGAGTTGGAGATGATCGCGCCCGAGCCGGTGGTCCATGCGGAGTCGTGGGGCGGGACCAGGATGGCGAGCCAGGCGGGCGTGGGGCCGAACCGATCGTCCAGCGCGGAGCGGAGTCGCTCTCGGCCGCGCCGCAGCCGCGTCTTCACGTTCTCGTAGGGGATGCCGAGGCGTTCGGCCATCTCGCTCGGCGTCAGCTCCTGATAGTAGCGGAGGATCACCGCCTCACGGTACGGCTCGGGAAGCGCGCGGACCGCGGCGATCACCGCCTCTTCGGTCTCGAGCTTCTCCAGGGCGTCGCTCGCGGGGATCGATCCGACCGGCTCGGGTCGCGCGGCCGCGTGCTCTCGACGTCGCCGACGCGTCTCACCGCGATGGCCGAAGCGAACGAAATTGCGGACCACGCTGCCGAGCCAGGCGCGACTCGACTCGATGTCCGAGGGCCGCCGGCGGAGCGCGGCGAGCCAGGTCTCCTGGACGATCTCCTCCGCGTGGTGGGTGTCGCGCACGAGGGAGCGTGCGAGTTGCTCCACCCACTGTCGATGCGTGAACAGCTCGTCCCAGGACAGCCCACCGAGATCCGAGGAACTCATGACACCTCCGCCCGTGACCCGCACCGCTCGAGACTCGTCGAGGGTGGCCGCGACCCAGCGTCGTCTGGGCTCGCGAACCGCCGACGAGATGCCGGCGGCTCGGTCGGGGGGTCAGGAAATCTCGGTCGACCTCGGCGTCACGCCTTCTCCACCTTCACCGCACAGAACTTGAACCCAGGGATCTTGCCGGACGGGTCGAGCTCGTCGAGGGTCAGGAGGTTGGCCGCCGCCTCCCGGAAGTGGAACGGGATGAAGACGCCGCCGGGGATCTCCTTGTCGGCGATCTTCGCCTTGATGGTGATCGACCCGCGGCGGCTCGTGACGCGGACCTCCTCACCCTCGCGGATGCCGAGGCGCGCGGCGTCGTCGGCGTGGATCCCGGCGTACGCCTCGGGACGAATCGCATCGAGCGCCTTCGCGCGTCGCGTCATCGACCCGGTGTGCCAGTGCTCGAGCAGTCTTCCGGTGGAGAGCACGAAGGGGTACTCGTCGTCCGGTAGCTCCGACGCCGCCTCCCACTCGGCGGGGACGAAGGTCGCCTTGCCGTCCGCGGTCGGGAAGCCATCACCGAAGAGGACGATCGGACCGTCGTCGGTCTCCGGCGACTCGTTGGGCCAGAGCTTCCCGGTGGGACCGAGGTTGTCGTAGGTGAAGTGATGGTACGACCGGGTCAGGCTGGCGAACTCGCGGAAGATCGCCTCCGGCCCGTCGTACGCCATCGGGTAGCCCATCCGCGTGGAGATGTCGCAGATCACCTCCCAGTCCAGTCGCGCCTCGCCCGGGAGGTCGAGCGCGGGTCGGCCGATCTGCACGCGCCGGTCGGTGTTCGAGAAGGTGCCGAGTTTCTCGAGATAGGCGCTCGCCGGCAGGATGACGTCGGCGAACTCGGCGGTCTCGGTCAGGAAGATGTCCTGGACCGCGAGGAACTCGAGACTCGAGAGCGCCTTCCGCACCTTGTTGACGTTCGGGTCGGAGAGGAACGGGTTCTCTCCCATGATGTACATGCCCTTGATCCGACCCTCGAGCGCCGCGTGCGCGATCTCCACGACGGTGAGTCCGGGCTTCGGGTCGAGCTCCCGTCCCCACGCCTGCTCGAACTTCGCGCGGATCGCGGGATCGGCGACCGACTGGTAGTCCGGGTAGACCATCGGGATCAGACCGGCGTCACTCGCGCCCTGGACATTGTTCTGCCCTCGTAAAGGATGCAGACCGGTGCCAGGGCGGCCGACGCTGCCGGTCAGCAGGCAGAGCGAGATCAGGCAGCGGGCATTGTCGGTGCCGTGTGCATGCTGAGCGATGCCCATTCCCCAGTAGACGACCGCGGCGTTCGCCTTGCCGATGGCGATCGCGACCTCGCGGATGGACTCGGCCGACACCCCGCAGATCTTCGCCGCGCGAAGCGGGTCGTACGCCTTCAGCTGCTCGGCGACCGCCTCGAAGTTCTTCGTGAACCGCTCGATGTAGTCGCGATCCTCCAGCCCTTCCTCGAGGATCACGTGCATCACCGCGTTGTAGAACGCGACATCGGTGCCGGGCTTGATCTTGCAGAAGCGCCAACTGTGTTCGGCGATGTCGTTCTCGCGCGGATCGATGATGATCAGCTTGGTCCCGTTCTTCGCCGCCTCCTTGAAGAAGCTCGCAGCGACGGGATGGTTCGCGGTCGTGTTGGTGCCGGTCAGGATCGCGACGTCGGCGTTCTGGATGTCCGCGTAGGTCGTGGTGACCGCACCCGAGCCGATGCCCTCGAGGAGGGCGGCGACGCTCGACGCGTGGCAGAGGCGCGTGCAGTGGTCCACGTTGTTGGTGCCGAAGCAGGCGCGGATCAGCTTCTGGAAGAGATAGGCCTCCTCGTTCGAGCACTTGGCGCTCCCGAAACCGGCGAGCGCTCCACCGCCGTGCGTGTCCCGGATCGCCGACAGTCGGGACGCGACGAGATCGAGCGCCTCGTCCCAGCTCGCCGGGCGGAACGCCGGCAACACCTCCGCGTAGTCGACGATGCCGCCCGGCTTGCGCTTGCCGTCGTAGTCACCCCGCACATCCTTCGACAACGCGCCCTTCGGATAGGCCTCGTCGCGACGGATCAGCGGCTGGGTCAGGCGCTGCTCGTGGAGCGCGTAGTCCCAGCCGTAGCGTCCTTTCACGCAGAGTCGCGATTGGTTCCCCGGGCTCGGCCGCCCCTCGGCGAAGACGATCCGGTTCGCGGAGCGATCGACGTGATAGGTCAGCGCGCAACCGACACCGCAGTAGGGACAGACACTGTCCACCGGTTCGAGCTCGGTCCGGGGCTTGAGCTCCGACGTGGCGATCGGCTTGTTGACGAGCGCTCCGGTCGGGCAAACCGCGACACACTCCCCGCACGAGACACACGTGCTCGATCCCATCGGGTTGTCGAGGTCGAAGGCGATGCGCGCCGTGTAGCCCTTGCCCGTCCGCCCGATCACTTCGTTGGACTGGATGTCGTCGCAGCCGCGGATGCACCGGTCGCAGAGGATGCAGGCTTGGTGGTTCACCCGGATGACCGGGGAGCTGTCGTCGGACGGCCGGGAGTTCTGTCGCGCGAACCGAGAGCCATCGACCTCGTAGCGTCGCGCCAACGCGAGGAGCGCGTTGTCGCCGGTCGAGGTCTCCTTCGGGTCGACCTCGGGTTGGTCCGACACCAGGAGCTCGGTGAGCATGGCGCGACTCCGCTCGATGAGCGGGCTCGTCGTGTGGACCTCCATCCCTTCTTCGCACTCGCGGACACACGACGCCGCGAGCACGCGGGCCCCGACGTCGACGACGCACATCCGGCAGACCCCGACCGGCTCCAGCCGCGGGTCGTGACAGAGCACGGGGATCTCGATGCCGTTCTGTCGGGCTGCGTCCCAGATGGTGGTTCCCGCGGGTACGGTGACCGATTGGCCGTCGATGGTCAGGGTGACGGTCCGAGTGTGGAGCGCGGTCACGGGAGCACCTTCCTCAATGGCGTTTCGCATCCTCGGTCGATCAGCGCGGACCGAGAGCTCGGCGACCTCCGGGCGAGGTCCCCGACGAGCACCGAGGGTATAGCCCTCCACCGAGGGTCGCAACGGGGCCTGAGGGTCGCCACGGTCCGGGCAGCTCTCGGCTCACAGCTCCCGCGCGCTGAAGGTGTCGCCCTGCTCGAAGTCTCCGGTCCGGAACCCCTTGAGGAACCACCGCACGCGCTGCTCCGACGTGCCGTGCGTGAACGAGTCGGGAACGACGTAACCGCGCGCCTCCCGCTGGAGCCGGTCATCCCCGATCGCGTTGGCGGCGCCGAGCGCTTCCTCGAGGTCCCCCTCCTCGAGGAGCTGGAACTTCTCTTTCGCGTGGTGGGCCCAGACCCCGGCGAGGAAGTCCGCCTGCAGCTCCAGCCGCACCGAGAGCTGGTTGTACTCCGCCTCGCTCACCTTGCCGTGGGCGCGGTGCAGGCGGTCCGAGATGCCGAGCAAGTTCTGTATGTGGTGACCGACCTCGTGGGCGATCACATAGGCCTGCGCGAAGTCCCCCGGGGCGCCGAGTCGCTTCCGCAGGTCCTCGTAGAAGCTCAGGTCGATGTAGACCTGGTCGTCACCGGGACAATAGAACGGACCGACCGACGCGGTCGCGCGGCCGCAGGCGGAGTCGACCGCACCGGAGAAGAGAACCAGCTTCGGCTCCTGGTACTGCTTCCCCATCGCCCGAAACAGCGGATGCCAGACGTCCTCGGTCGATCCGAGCACCGCCTTGACCATGTCGGCGAGCTCCTGCTCCTCCGCGGTCGGCTGGAACTCGACCTGTCGGCCGGGGGCGCCGCCGCCACCGGTCGCGGTTCCGAGGAGCTTCTGGAGGACCTGCGGGTCGATCCCGAAGTAGGTCGCGACCAGAGCGATCACGATTCCACCCAGCCCGAGGCCGATCTTGCCGGGACCCGCCACGCGCTGGCCCCGTCGGTCCTCGACATTCTCGCTGCGACGTTGATTCTTCCAGCGCACCGCTCGCCTCGTTTCGTCGTCGGGGACTCGAGGAGTCCGTTGAAAGACCGCATTCGTGCAGAGAATTCGAGATTCCGAGGCCAGTGCTTCCGACGAAACGCCGGCGTATGGGTGGATACGTCGAGTTTCGGCGGGAGTGCTGGCGCAGGAAGCTCGGGCTCTCGGCCGGAATGGGTTTTCAACGGGCTCCTAGGAGGATTCGTCGTTCGTCATGGTCGTTGAGGATCGAGTTCGTTCGTAATGACGCCGCCAGCGGGCGTCTTGCGGCCTCGCAGCCGCGGGGCTCGGGAATGGTCCGGGCTACTGGCCCGGCGTCGACAGCGCTTGCTGGATCTCCGGCACGCGCGGATCGTCCGGGTACTGGAGCACGTACTCGGTCCACGCCTCTCTCGCCTTCTCCGGTTGTCCGAGATCGAACCGGTAGACGACGCCGATGTTGTAGAGGCTCTGTCGATGGTTGGCGTCGACGGTCCGAGCGCGTTGGAAGTTGTCGATCGCCTTGGTGAACTGCTGCTGTCGACGATACATGACCCCTTGATCGGTCAGCACGTCGGCGTCGTCCGCGTTCAGCGCGAGCGCCCGATCGTACGCGGCGATCGACTTGTCCGGTCGATCCGCGTCGAAGTAGCGGTGACCCAACTCGACCCAGGCGGCGCGATCGTCGGGCTGTGCCGCGACCCGCGCCTCGAGCTCGACGATGCGCTGCTCGGCGGGGGAGGGTCCAGCGCTCATCGCGGGCGATGGCGTCGGTGCCGAGAACGCGCTGCCGGGGTTCACCGCGCGGGGATTCCCGACCTCCGGCATCGCCTCCCGTCCCGAGCGTCCGACGATGAACCCGAGCAGGAACGAAAAGACCAGGCCGGCGGCGACCAGGACGATGGTGGGGCCCTTCATGCTGGCTCCAGTTCTTCGGAATGAGGTTCTGAACGGCGGATAGTGTCGTCGACGCGTCGGCGCCTCAAGAGCGGTCGTCACCGGAGCGGGGATTCTCGGGGACGAGATCGCCGAGCGATCGGTGGTCGAGGTGCCCGTCGTCGCTCCAGCCTCGGGCGCGGTTGTACGCGACGATCATTCGCTGCAGGCGCTCACGCGGCAACCGCGCCCCGCGCGCGACGCCGTCCGGGAGCCCCTCGGAGAGGAAGCGAGCGGGAAGGGTGTCGAGGGCGGGCGTCCACCCCTCGCGGATGTTGAACGCCTTCTTGAGATCGACGATGCGGGCCGCGGAGTGGCGCAGCTCCGCACCGGTGACGTCCCAGCCGGTGATCGCCCCGAGGAGGGTCGCGGACTCCTCGAAGAAGTTCGCGAACACACCGCGCACGAACTTGCAGAGGATCAGCGAGTCCATCAAGGCGGCCTTGTTCTCGGTCTCGATCGCGGCGTGCGCCGACCGCTCGTCACCGACGAGTCGATCCACTTCATCCGAGAGGTCCGCCTCGTAGGCGCCCGACTTGTTGTGGTCCGCGCCGCGGGTGCCGACGGCGAAGCCGAGCGCGAGGGACTGGAGCGCCCGCGGCTCGTATCCCGGGATCTCGAGCCCCTTCACCTGAGGCGCGAAGTCGATCGAGCCGCCGCCGATGCGCTCGGCCGCTCGCCGGGATCCCTCGGCCAGGAGGTCCCCGAGGCCGGGCGCCCGTCGAGCGATCTTCTCGAGGATCGGCAGCAGCGCGGCGCCGTCGCCGAAGCGGGGCGGCGATTCGCCGACGGACTCGTCCAGCAGCCCTCGCTCGGCGCACTCCATCGCAAAAGCGATCGTCCCTCCGGCGGAGATCGTGTCGAGCCCGAGATCATCGCAGGCGCGCGACGCGGCGAGAACGATCTCCGGATCGCCGACGCCGCACAGCGGGCCGAGAGCGAAGAGGTTCTCGTACTCGAGCCGCGCCGATCGGCCATCGGCCAGCGGGTAGAGATGCTCGCAGCCGATCGTGCACGAGGCGCAGGACTTCCGAGTTCGTTCGCGCGTCTTCTCCAGAGTCTCCGGCGCGAGCGCCTCGACGTCCTCGAACGTGCTCTCCCGGAAGTTGCGCGTGGGCAGCGCGGCGAGGCGATTGAACGCGAGGAGATTGCTCGCCGTGCCGAGCTCGCGGTACTTCGCGGTCGCCGGTCCGAACGAGCGCTTGGACAGCTCGCCGGCGAGCT
>JAGQRC010000736.1 GCA_020425835.1 Planctomycetota bacterium
CGACGACACGCGCGACCCAGTGCCAGAACGAGACCTTCGCGGCGGGAAGCCACCAGGGTCTCGGGGTCCCCCGATGCTCGAGGGTCGGCGGGGACATGGGGCCGACCAGGTCGCGAACCGTGCGATCGGAGAGCGGGCCATCCAGAGCGTCGGCCCCCGTGGGGTGGGAGCCCGAGCGAGGCGGTGACTCCTCGCGTTCTCTCGAATCTTCGACGGTCCTGGTGGCCAAGGGAGTCCCCTCCGATCGCGGACGTGGGACCGCTCCGCCCTGGTGGTCGCACACCGCGACCGCGAGAGGCGGAGACCACGCCACATCCTCTGATCGGCTGGATCGGGAAGCCCCTTGAGCGACGACCTCCCTACGACGTCGCGACGGCGCCGACCGAGCGAGGATCTTCGGTTCGTGCGGAGGCCGCTCGGCGCGACTCGAACGCCGCGTGGGCATCGAGAACGTGACGGGCCCGCACGGCCTCGCTGACCACCTGGGCGAGTCGCACGTCGTCGATCGGCTTGACCAGGTAGTCGAACGCGCCGACTCGGACGGCGGCGACCGCGGATTCGACGCAGGGACGAGTGGCGAGGAGGATCGGAAGGATGGACGGGGCGCGGCGCGCGAGCTGCCGGATCAGATCGATCCCGGAGCACTCGGGCAGCTGGACCTCGACGAGAGCCACATCGAAGTGGAATTCGTCCAAGAGGCGCAGCGCCGTACTGGCGTTCGGCGCCCAGTGCACGTGGATCCCGTTGCCCATCAAGGAGATCGAGATCTCTTCGCTCGAACGAGGATCTTCGTCGACAAGCAGTACCCGCGCCGGTGTTCGAGCGACCATTCGTGCTTCCCCTCAGCTGGACGTTCAGGAAGGCCGCAGGAAGGCAAACTCGCGGCCACTTCCCCGTTGGTCACCCGAGTCCAATCGTCGGCGGATCTTGCCGTGCGTGGACGAATCCGCCGTCGCATCGGCATGCTGCGTTTCGGTACAACGCGCTCGGTTCGGCTGACCGTTCTCGAACGACGTCGCCGAATCGGAGGCGAGAGGAGCCGCGATGTCGGAGGAGTTGATCCTGGTCGATTCCGAGGATCGGGAGATCGGGAACCTGGACAAGGAACGTTGTCACGACGGCGAAGGCCATCGTCACCGCGCCTTCTCGATCCTGCTGTTCGATCCCGAGCAGCGTGTGCTGCTGCAACAACGGTCGACGGCGAAGCGGCTGTGGCCCCTGTACTGGTCGAACAGCGTTTGTAGCCACCCCCGCCGAGGGGAGACCCTCGCGGTCGCCACGCAGCGTCGAGTGCGCGAGGAGCTCGGGATCGACGCGTCCCTCGAGTTCCTCTACCGGTTCGAGTACCACGCTCGCGACGGTGAGCGTGGGTGCGAGCACGAGGTCTGCTCGGTCTTCATCGGGCGAGTCGACGGGGAACGCGCGGCGCGCGTCGTGATCGATCCGGCAGAGATCGCCGCTTGGGAATGGGTTCCTCGCGCCGAGGTGGGGCGCCGCATCGAGGAGTCACCGCAGTCCTTCACACCCTGGTTCCGAATGGAGTGGGCGGTTATCGAGGACAGCTACGCCGACCGGGTCTTCGGCCCCGACCGAGCCGGTTGATCGGGGGTCGATCTTCCGGCCCACTGCGCTATGATCCGCGGCTGCCGCACGGATGTGCGCAAGAGCCCGTACTCGGAGGGGAGCGTGGTCATGAGAGAGGCAGCGAATCGCGTGGAGCGCCGGATCCGGAAGTCATCGGCCCTGCTCGGCGCCGCCGGTCTGGCCCTCGCCCTGAGCGGTGTCGCCTGTGATACCCGCGGTGGCCCTCTCGACCGGGACCCTTCGCGACCCGCGCCGACCAGCCGACCCGCGCTCGAGTCGACGCATGGCGGAGCCGTCCCGACGTCCCCATCCGGCGGTGCCGGGGCGCCGCCGGTCACTCCGGTCGGCGCGGAATCCCTCTCGAGCTTCGAGGGCCAGGTCCTCGAGACGATGGACGCCGAGCCCTACACCTACGTCCAGGTCACCGACGGCCAGCGGACGATCTGGGCCGCCGGACCCAAGGTGGCGGTGGCGGCGGGCGACCGCGTCCGGATCGCCAGTGGCATGCTGATGGTCGACTTCCCGAGCCGCCAACTCGAGCGCACGTTCGCCGAGCTCTACCTCTCCGGGGCCATCGAGGTCGTCGGGGCCAGTGGCGCCGGCAAGGTGTCGACCTCCGGAGCGGGAGCGACGTCGGGCTCGGGGTCGACCACGATGGCGCCGACCTCGCGCCCGGCGGCCGAGGACTACTCGGGTCTCGAGCGACCCGAAGGGGGACTTCGCGTCGGTGAGATCTACGAGCAGTCCGTCGCGCTCGTCGGTACCGAGATTCTCTTCCGCGGCAAGGTGGTCAAGTACAACGGAGCGATCCTCGGCACCAACTGGCTCCACGTCCGAGACGGCTCGGGGGACTCGGGCAAGAACGACATCACGGTGACCACCAACACCGCTGTGAAGGTCGGCGACATCGTCCTGGTCCGAGGAAAACTCTCCGCGGACCGCGACTTCGGCGCCGGCTACCGCTACGACCTGATCGTCGAGGACGCCGACGTCACCGCCGAACCGGCGCCCTAGATGGGATGAGAAGGCCAGTCTCCGGCGGAGTCTTCACGTAGAGTGGAGCTCCAAAACTAAGACGGGCTCAGAG
>JAGQRC010000737.1 GCA_020425835.1 Planctomycetota bacterium
CTTCGGGTTCAATCTGAACCGACGCTCCGGAGAGGATCCCTGGGTCTTCCACGTCCTCCTCGGCCATCCGTTCTGAGCTCGTGACTCGAGGGCCGTGACCATGCTCAGCGCCGCCTGACGATCCGATCCGCACGACTCGATCGGCGCCCAGGGCGGCGGTCCTGCCGGGCACGCGCGACCCGCGGCCGTGAGTCGTCGGTGCCGAGTCCGGCGGAGGAGTCGACCCAAACCCCTCGGGCCAGTGGTCCCGCCCGGGTCGGTCGTCGGACGGGGTCCCTCGAGGAATCCGGGGCGGTCGGCATCGCCGTTCGGTCACCCCTGATCGAACGCGGAGCTTCGCGGCGCGACCCCGAGCAATGCACTCGGACCCGGGGCTGGAGTGGATCGGCCACGAACTCGGGTGTGCGGCGACACGCGACGAGGCTAGTATCCGCCCTCCTCCCCAGCAGTCCGTCGAGAATCGGCTCTCGAGGCGAGGGTCCGATCCCCGCCGTCCTCTCCTCCGCTCGGAGATTCGGCGCTCGGTGGCGAACGATTCCTCGACGGATCCCAGAGCTACGAACCCCCGAAGGATGACCATGCAGCCATCGCGTCTCATCGCGCTGTTGGTGACCGCACTTCTCGCCGAGTCGGCGATCGCCCAGGGCCCCGCTCCGGTGATCGTCGATCCGGCCGTGCGTCAACAGGTTCAGGAACAACGGACGGTCACCGGCGAGATCCGGGCACGTCGTCGCTCTCGCGTCGCCGCTCAGGAGCCGGGAGCCGTGCTGCTGCTGCGGGCGCGCGAGGGCGAGCGCGTCGAGAAGGGCGCGCTCCTCGCGCGGATCGACACCACGCGGTTGGAGATCGAGCGGGCGCAGACCGAGGCGGACGCGGCGCTCGCCCAAGCGGTCCTCGCCGAGCGCAACGCCGATTTCGAGCACGCCACCCGCGACCTCGCCATCCTGCGCGACCTCGACAAGCGAGGCGCCGCGAACCCGAAGGAGCTCCTCGACGCGGAGACGGCGCTCGCCAGCGCTAACGCTCGGAAGCTCCAGGCCGAGAAGCAGCTCGAGGTCATCGCGAAACGGAAGGAGCTGGTCGAGGATCGCCTCGCGGACGCGGAGATCCGCGCCCCGTTCGCGGGCACGGTGGTGACCCGTCACATCGAGGTCGGCGAATGGCTCCAAGCCGGAGACCCCGTCGTCGACCTGGTCTCCACCGACGACCTCGAAGTGTGGCTCTCCGTTCCCCAACGGTTCTTCGGAGCGCTCCAGACCGCGGGATCGACGGTCGAGATCCGGGTGACCGCCACCGGGCAGACCCTCCGGAGCGAGCGCTACCGCTTCGTCCCGCAAGTCGACTCGAGCGCGCGCAACTTCCCGTTGATCATCGACGTCGAGGATCCCGCCCAGATCGCTCCCGGCATGTCGGTCACCGCCACGGTGCCGACCGGCGAGAAGATGGAAGCGCTCACCGTCCACCGCAATGCGATCCTCCGCAACGATCTCGGCGCATACGTGTTCATCGCGCAGACCACCGAGCCCGGCAAGACGATGGCGATGCAGGTCCCGGTCCGTGAGCTGTTCGCCGTCGCGGACCGCGTCGTCGTCGAAGGCCCGCTGGAGCCCGACACGCTCGTCGTCGTCGAGGGGAACGAGCGGCTCTACCCGACGCAACCGCTGATCCCCGAGCAACGCAAGAAAGCAGCGGAAGCCGAAGGGCAGGGACGACCGTGAGTCTCTCCGGAGTCGCCATTCGCCAACCGGTCACCGTGACGGTCGGCGTGATCCTGATCGTGATGAGCGGGGTCGTGGCGCTGCAGCGCATCCCGGTGCAGCTGACCCCCAACGTCGAGGACACGATCATCGCGGTCACGACGCGCTGGGAGGGCGCGAGCCCGCAGGAGATCGAGCAGGAGATCGTCGATCGCCAGGAGGAGAAGCTCCAGGGCATCGCCAACCTCCGCGCGATGACCTCGACGAGCCAACAAGGTCAGGGGCTCGTCCGGCTCGAGTTCAATGTCGGCACCGACAAGAACGTCGCGTTGCGCGAGGTCAGCGACAAGTTGCGCGAGGTGCCGAGCTACCCGGAGAACGTCGACGAACCGGTGGTCGAAGCGTCCGACCCGGAGAACCGCGACTACATCGCCTGGATCATCTTCAGCTGTGACGACCCCAAGATCGATGTGCGCACCTATCAGGACTTCGTCGAGGATCGCATCGAGCCGGTGCTCGAGCGCGTCCCCGGCGTCTCCGAGGTCAACGTGCTCGGCGGGCGCGAGCGCGAAGTGCAGATCCAGTTCGATCCCGCGCTGCTCGCCGATCGAGGACTGACGCTCGCCGCCGCGGTGCAGGCGATCCGAAGGACCAACCAGAACGTGTCGGCCGGTCAGCTGCGCGACGCGAAACAGAACGTCCGCGTCCGCACGGTCGGGCAGTACGAGTCGGTCGAGGCGGTCGAGCAGACAGTCCTCGCCAACCGCGACGCGGGCCCCGTCTTCGTCCGTGATGTGGCCACCGTCATCTTGACGTACAAGGAGCCGACCACCTTCGTCCGTTCCAAGGGGCAGCAGGTCATCGCGATCAACGCCCAGAAGGAGGTCGGTGCCAACGTCATCGAGGTGATGGCAGGCCTGCAGTCGGCGCTCGACGAAATCAGGGTCGAGGGCGGCCTCCTCGAC
>JAGQRC010000738.1 GCA_020425835.1 Planctomycetota bacterium
CGAGGAAACCGACGACTCCGAGGCTCACGAGCATCATCAGGATCGTGATCGGGCGGTGGAGCGAGGCTCGAATCCAGAGCGGCGTGACATCGGGCGCCGAAGGGTCACTCATGCTCCACCGCCGTCGAGCTCCGACGAGGGCGGATCACCAGCGAGTAGACGACAGGGATGACGATGAGCGTCAAGATCGTGCTCGAACTCATTCCACCGATCACCGTCAAGGCCATCGGGGCACGGATCTCCGCCCCTTGCCCGGTGCCGAGGATCGCGTCCAACGCAGCATCATGGGGAATACTCGCGACGATACCGGTCAACGGGATCATGGCCAGAACGGTGGTGAAGGTGGTCATGAGAATCGGCCTCAACCGCCGTCGTCCCGCCTCGACGATGGCGACGTCGACCTCGACGCCCTCCCCGCGAAGGCGGTTGATCTGGTCGACGAGGACGATCGCGTTGTTCACGACGATCCCGGCCAACATGATCATCCCGATGAACGCCATGATCGAGAGCGGGGTCCCCGTGATCCAGAGCGTCAGGAGCACCCCGACACCCGCCAGCGGAATCGTGAAGAGAATGATGAACGGCTGGACCAGCGACTCGAACTGCGAGGCCATCACGACGTAGACCAGGAAGATCGCCAGGAGCAAGGCGCCGAGAAGGGATGCTCGCGATCGCTCCATTTCCTTCTTCTGGCCGACCACCTCGACATCGAACTCCGGAGGAACGTCGATCTCGCGGAGGAGGTCCGCCTCGAGGTCCGCTGCGACGCGTCCGAGATCGAGACCGGCGAGATTCGCCGAAACGATGGCCGCACGGCGCTGATCCACGCGACGGATCTCCGCCGGTCCTTCACGGACGTCGACCTCGGTGACGAAGTCCGCCAGAGTCCAAGTCCGTCCCAACTCATCGACGCGGACCACTGCCGCCATGAGTTTCTCGATGGAGTCCCGATCCGGCTCCGCCAGCTGGACGCGGACATCGATCTTCCGGTCCTGCTGCCGAAAGCGTGTGGCCACCTCACCCATGTTCTTCTGGCTCAAGACCTGCGCGAGTTCGGCACCGCTGACGCCGAACCGCATCATCCGCTCGCGGTCGGGATACAGATGGTACTCCGGGCTCCCTCGAGCGGCGGTGCTCCGAACATCCTGGATCCCGGGCCGATCCTCGAGCGCTACGGCGACGTCGTGCGCGAGCCGATGGAGCTCATCGAGACGATGCCCGCGAACCTCGACCTCGATCGGTGTCCGGAACGAGAAGAGGACGGGCTTGGCGATGTCGAAGGAGTGGTCACCCACGCCGCCGAAGATCTGGAACACGCGACCCTGAACGCGCCTCTCGACCTCGTCGAGATTCTCGCGCGACCGGGAGAGGCGAATCAGGAACCGCGCCGTGTGCTCGCCCTCGTCGGTCGCCGTGACATCCTCGGGATCGACCCCCACGGTGGTCGTCACCGAAGCGATCTCCGCGACGTCGGCGAGGCGAGCCTCGAACTCCTGCGCTCTCTCGGAAGTGACATCGATCGGCGTTCCGACCGGCAACCGAAGGTGCACGATGAACTCGCCCTGCGCGACCTCCGGGATCAGCTCCGATCCGAGCTCTCCCGAGACCCACCAGGCCGTCGACAACACCGCGACGATCATCGCGAGAACTGCGCCTCGATGAGCGAGCGACGCGCGCAAGGCACGCAGGTAGAGCGACTCGACGCCGCGCACACCGGCCGCGAAGACCGCGAGCGGGAATCGGACCCCGTGCGCCGCGATGCGGTTCCCGATCCGGAGCAGCGTCATCGCGGTCACCGCCGTGAGAAGCACCACACCGAACAATGCGTATCCGACGAGCTCGACGAAGATCGCCAGCAGGTAGTAGGGCAACAGCGAGACGCGAAGCAGCCGCCGCCACACGGGGCCGGTCGAGAAGGCGGATCGAATCCGCGAAAGGCTCGTCGGGGACCAGAACAGCCGAGGGCGACTCTCCCCCGGGTCGTGGGCGCCTCCCTCCGAGCGGCGGAACCGGCTCACCTGGAACGCCAACATGGGAATCAACGTCAGCGCGACGGCGAGCGACGCGAGCAGGGAATAGACGACGGTCATGGCCTGATCGCGAAAGATCTGCCCGGCGATGCCCTCGACGAACACGATCGGGAAGAACACCGCCACCGTCGTCAGGGTCGACGCGAAAACCGCTCCGCCGACCTCGGACGCGCCGAGCACGACGGCCTCGACTCCGCCCTCACCCTCCTCGGAGCGCCGGAAGATCGCCTCGAGGACGACGATGCTGGAATCGACGAGCATGCCGACGCCGAGCGCCAGGCCGCCCAGGGACATGATGTTTAGCGAAATATCGCGCATGAACAGCGGGACGAAGGTTGCGATGACCGAAATTGGGATGGCAAAGCCGATGATCAAGGTACTCTTCAGTTCGCGCAGAAAGACGAACAGCACAAGAAGCGCGAGCACGCCGCCGATAACGGTAGCCTGCTCCACCTCGTCGATGGAGCCCTGAATAAAGCGGGACTGGTCGCTGATCAGGGCCAGTTCGATGCCATCCGGCAATTCGTCGGTCAGGGAACGGTCCGCAAGTTGCACCTGGCGAAGATCGGGCTGGCCCGCCGCCGGCGCCTTGGCCTGTTGCTCCCTAATGCGCTC
>JAGQRC010000739.1 GCA_020425835.1 Planctomycetota bacterium
AGTGGGGCGTCTCCAGGCTCGGACGCGCGGGACGAACGTCGGCGTGCGACTCGCCCAGGATTCGTAGTCCTCACCGAACTTCCGTCGGAGGAACGCCTCCTCGAAGAGCATGATTCGCTCGTAGTAGATCCAGAAGATCGCGGTGTAGAGGCCGACGAACCAGAACTGACCTATGAGGCAGACCAAGCCGAGGAAACAGATGTAGTTGGCGACGTACAGGGGGTGGCGCACCGTCGAGTAGCTTCCCTCGGTGTTCAGCGACGCCGCCCTCGCCCCCTTGGTGCTGCGCCCCGACGTCCGTTTCGGAACGTACCCCACGGTCAGGGCCCGAAGCGCAAGACCGACCACGATCACCGCCACTCCGACGATCTGGTACCCCAGGAGCACCGAGCCGTCGATCTCGTTCGCGTTCCAGAGCGCGTAGAGCGCGCAGGGAGCGAGGAGCCACGGCAAGTGGCTTCGGTATCGGAAGAGGAAGTCTCCCTGCCTTTCCATCTCTTCACGCAGTGGCATGGCCTCGGTTCCCTCTCGAGTTCTTCGTCGTCCCCGTTGCCGGCGATCCCGGAGCGCGTCGACTCCGTGGGGGTGGAGTTCCCGATCCAGGTGTCAGGTGTACTGTGGCCGATCGGGATCTCCCAGGCGGGTGGGGACCGGCAGCCGACCGCTGTGTTGGCGCGATCGCACGCCGAATGGGCGACTTCGCGTGCAACACGAAGCCTCTGGTTCACGGATCGACGCCGGGTCGTCGGCCGCGCGCGCACAATGAACCAAACCTGGGCCGTGTAAGTCAATCGTCGGCTTCGGGGCGAGGCAGGTGGCGCGGCCGGCTTCGATGGGACGCGCGGAGGCCGGGAACCTCGAGGTCCATGCGTCGGGAGGGAAGCGGGTCTCGTCGCCGAGGCGAGAGAGAGCGGGTGGGTGCGGAGGGGGCCCCGCACCCGACCCGAACCCGACGCGTGCGGGGTGGTCACCGGCTCACGAAAACAAAGACACCAGCACCCACATCGTCGGTAACGGTAGGGGCGCCATTCGTCCGCGCACGGTCGGGGTTTCTCCGTCGAAGTGACGCAATTCGATCCCTCGGAGACTGTTACGAGTCCAGCCGCGATCCCGCTCACGTCGCGTCACGCCGGTGCCGGTGACATCACCAAACATCACCCGCGAGCTCGGTTTCGGCGCCTGTATCCTGGGATGCCCTCGAGCGAGTGACCTCGAGCGGGAGTCGGATCTGCGGAGCGCGTCACGAAGCGGAGTCTCCGGAATGAGCAGCGAGTTGCCGCCGGATGGCTTCGACGCGGGTTTGCCCCGACCCGCGGCAGAGTCTCTGGATTCGGTCATCGAGACGTGGCTCGAGGCGGAGGAAGCGGGTCGCGCTCCGCCGCCGGAGAGCCTGGTTGCTCGTCACCCCGAGTTCGCGGAGCCGTTGCGTCGATTCTTTCGGATGCACCTGCGCTTCGCCCGGTCCGACGGAGCGCTTCGCCCCCAGCCGAGCCCTGATCGTTCTCCGCCGATGGAGGTCGCGGGCTACCGAATCCTCCGAGAGATCGCGCGCGGGGGCATGGGCATCGTCTACGAGGCGAGGCAACCCCAGCTCGATCGAACCGTGGCCCTGAAGATGATCCTCGCGGGGGCGCTCGCGGATCGGGACGACATCGAGCGCTTCCGGCGAGAAGCGCACGCGATCGCGCGGCTCGACCACCCGCACATCGTACCGATCCTCGAAGTCGGCGAAGAGCAGGGGCTTCCCTTCCTGACCATGAAGTACCTGCCCGGAGGGACGCTCGCCGATCATCGCGACCGATACCGCGATCCCCACGCCGCGGCATCGCTGTTGGAGAAGCTCGCTCGCGCGGTTCACGCCGTGCACGAGGTGGGCATCGTCCATCGCGATCTCAAACCGGGGAACATCCTCTTCGACATCCGTGGTGAGCCGCTGTTGTCGGATTTCGGGCTGGCGAAGCTCGAGGGACACGATGCGACGTTGACGCAGACCGGATCGAGGCTCGGCACGCCGAGCTACATGGCACCGGAGCAGATTCGCGGCCGGGCCAGTGGAGGGGCGATCGCGGTCGACATCTACAGCCTGGGAGCGGTTCTTTACGAGCTCCTCTCCGGGCACCCCCCGTTCGTGGCGGAGTCCGCCCTCGAACTGCTGCGGCGCGTCCAGGAAGAGCCGCCATCACGACTTCGTCGGCGTGATGGCCTGGCGGTACCGAAGGACCTCGAGACCGTCTGCCTGAAGTGCCTCGAGAAGGACCCCCGTCGACGGTACTCGACGGCGCAGGAGCTCGCGGATGATCTGCGACGGTTTCGCGAGGGGCGAGCCATTGCGGCTCGTGCGGTCTCCGCGGTCGAGCGCCTCGTGCGATGGGGCCGCCGCAACCCTACGGCGGTAGTGATCGTGGTCCTCCTCACCCTGGTTGCCAGCGGTGCGGTGCTGTCTTGGTTGGAGATTCGCGACAGCCTGACCTCCAGGCTTCGAGCCGATCGAGCGAGCCACGAGCGACTGCTCGACGCGCTCGAGGCGGAGGCCCAAGCGTGGCTCGTCAGTGGACGCGACGGACAGCGGACGAGGAGTCTCGACGCGTTGGTGACCGTGGCGGCCGAGCGTCGGAGTCCCCGGGTTCGCGACGCGATCGTCGCG
>JAGQRC010000740.1 GCA_020425835.1 Planctomycetota bacterium
AGGAATTCCGCGAGGTCTCGGTGTTTCGAGGCTTTCCGACCTCACGAGACCGCTGGTTCTCCTCGGTCGTCGCCGATTGAACGAGCGACCCCAACCGCATCTCGACCCTATCGGAGCCCCGGTCGGCGCATTGCGACGTCAGAGGTCTGCTTCGCGATAGAGCCGTAGCTCGAGGTCGAGGTGCTCCCACGGTCGGCGCGACCAGATCGAGACCTTGCGATGGCGCGCGACGTGGAGGAGCAGGACATCGCCGGGCTCCGCGTTGGTGATCCAGCGGTCGAACTGCGAGCGTCGCTTCAGTGGCTGGCCATCGACCTCGAGCACGATGTCGCGCTTCCGCAGACCGGCGAGCTCCGCCAGGGAATGCGGCGCGACCTCCTTGACGATCAACCCGTGGCGCGTGTCGGAGTCGCTCGCAATGGATCGACGCAGGACGGACTCGAAGGCGGCGAAGCGCACACCGACGTCGACATCGGCGCGGGCGACGCCATCTGCGGACTCGACGTTGCCAAAGCCGACGAGAACGAGAAGGGTGGCGAGGATCATGGGAACGCTCCTCTCGACGCGGGTTTTCCGAGGCTAACTCCGCCCCGCCCGTGATGCCACCAATGGTCGCCCCGCAGGAGGTCGGTCCCGGTTTCCCGGAATTCACGAGACACCCACCCCGGCGGCGGTGGAGATGATGCGGGACGAAGGGAGTCGCAGGTGACGGCTCATCCCGGCGACATTCTGGTGAGCAGTCGACGGTGGCTGCGGGCGCTGGCTCTCGGGCTGCTCGGGGACGAGGACCAAGCCGACGACGCGGTGCAGGAGGCTCTCGTCTCGGCGATGTCGGAGCCCGATGCCTCCCGCGGGCGCTTGGCGTCACTGCTGAGGCGCGCGATCTGGATCCGCGAGCGAGGCGATGCTCGCCGCCGCCGCCGGGAGTGGCGGGCGGCGCGGCCCGAGGCGCTACCCACGGATGCGGACCTGGCGGAACGCCTCGAGACCCAGGCGCGCGTGGCCGCGGCGGTGCAGCGACTGCCCGAGCCCTACCGGCGTTCGGTGTTGCTGCGCTACGTCGAGGGGTTGTCCGCCAGCGAGATCGCGACGCGCTCCGGCGTGAGCGCGTCGGCGATCCGCAGTCGGCTGCAGCGCGCTCTCGTCATGCTCCGTCGCGATCTCGACGAGGACTTTGGCGACCGACGCCGCTGGTCCGTCGCGCTCGTCCCCATCATCGGCCACTCCGGCGTACCGGTCGCGGCTGTCGGAACACTGACCACGGGAGGGTGGATCCTCGTCATGAAGAAGGCGATCGGTGCGGCGGTGTTGCTCCTCCTTCTGCTCGTCGGCGGATACTGGGGCCAGCGGTTGTGGGTCGCGTCCGGAACCGAGGGGACATCGCGCGGTTCCGCTGAGCTCGCGTCCTCGACATCGCCGCGCACGGACGACGAGCGTGCAGGGACCGGCGCGTCCCGCGTGACTCGACCCGAGGCGGGCGACCTCGAGACGCAGACACCGGACGTCGTGGTCGATGACACCCGCGATGCCGGTCCCGACACGGGCACGCCCGCTCCCGCGATCGTGCGGGGCCACATCTGGCGCACCGATGGTGTGTCGCTCGCGGGATCGAGGGTGGTCCTCTACTCCAAGGAGCGTCCCGGATCGGTCATCGACGAGGAGGGGAAGTTCAGGATCGAGACCGACATCGATATCGGAGTGCCCCTTTTCCTCGATCACGATGGCTATCTGCTGGCACTCGAATGCGACGTTCACCCCGTCCCAGGGGCCGAGGTCGTCGTCGACATACCGGTCGATCCGGGACACGAACTCCGGATCGAGGTCATCGATGCGGTGACGCGGCGACCGATCGTCGACGAGCCGGTCGCCGTGCGTCGGGCGACCAACGAGGGTCAAGCCAACTTGGTGTTCCGCAAGACGGACGACGATGGGTTCGTCCACTTCGCGCTTCTGCCCGACGCGGACTACACGCTCGACATCGACATCGGCGACTACAAGCCGGTCAACGATCGCTTCCACCTGCCCGGAACTTCGGAGCTCCGCGTCGAGCTGGAGCTGTCCCCGATGGTCGAGATCGTTCTCGAGAACTACGCGGCGTACCCGCCGCAGAGACTCGTCTGGATCAACCTGTTCAAGACCGATGAGAACGGCCAGATCGTCAGCAGCACCGGAATCGGAGGCAAGCCCGATGAGGATGGACGCCTCACGTGCAAGTCACCGGGAACGGGGAGATGGTCCTATGATCTCGCGGGCGGTGCCGGTTTCGCGCGGGCGAGTGGCGCCATCGAGATTCCGGAGTCGGAGGGTATCCCCACCGTCAACATCACCCTGCCGCCGGTCGGTGACGTGACCGTCGTCGGACGGATCGTCGACGACGCGGGCGATCCCATCGGCGGTGGCTCCTTCGGGACCTACGACCACAAGGCGCCCGTGGCGGACGACGGCACGTTTCGACTCGAGGGCCTGCGGCCGGGGCCGTACCGTGGCTCTTGGACCCGCGGCGAGGACAACGACCGCATCGATCGCTCGTTCGACACCGTCGACATCCCCGACTCACCGGAGGTGGAGCTCACCTTCGAAGTGCGAGGTCGATCGGTGGTGAACGCCTGGTTCGAGGGGTTGCCCGAGGAGTTC
>JAGQRC010000741.1 GCA_020425835.1 Planctomycetota bacterium
GATCGAGCCGTATCGCGGGGCACCATTCCCCGACGAGCTCTGGCTCGAGCCCGCGTGCGGCACCGGGCGCTTCCTCGCGGAGGCAGCGGCGCGAGGCCTACGCGTCGTCGGTTTCGACCGATCGCCCGCAATGCTCGCCTTCGCACGGGGCGTCGCGGTGAGCCCACTCGTCGAGAGGCTGTTCGAGGCGGACATGATCGACTTCTCGTCGCACGTCGAGGCGCAGTCGATCGCCGTCGCGTTCAGCCTCGACAACACCTTTCGGCATCTCGAGGACGACCGGGACGCGGGACGCCACCTGATGGAGCTCGCCGCCGTGCTCCGCGCGGACGGCCTGGCGGTGATCGGGCTCCAGCTCTCCGAGTACGGCGCCGACCCCATCGAGGAGGACGTCTGGATCGCGCCGATGGGCGAGGCCGAGATCACGCAGGTCGTGCAGTATCTCCCCGCTCCGCACCGCGGGGACCGTCGGGAGACGGTCCTGAGCCACACGACGATACGCCACTCGAGCGGACGCGAAGAGACGCGAGAGCATCGATACGCGCTTCGGTCGTACGATGTCGCGCAGTGGCATCGGCTCCTGCGGGCGTCACCCTTGCAGTTGCTCGGCTGGTCCGACTTCGAGGGCAGAGCCTGCAGCGAGCCTCCCCTCGGCTACGGCTTCGCGGTACTCGGAGTCCGTTGAGGGAGCGTCAGCTGCAATCGGGTGGGCTGTCGCAATCGAGCGTGTCCGGTGTCGGATCGCCTCCGCACTCGAAGGGACCGGGCGGTGGCGGCAACGGGGATGCGAAGTCGAACAGCGCGCTCAACATGTGGATCGCATCGCCGACGTCGAGCACGCCGTCGTCGTTGGAGTCTCCGGCATCGCGACAGAGCGGCGGCGCGCCCCCGGCGAACAGGTGCATGATCCCGAAGATCGGGTCGGCGACGTCGAAGAGGGTGTCTCCGTTGGCATCGCCGCGTCGGAAGGGCACGGCGGGAACGACGCTCACCTGACCATCGACGCGTTCTGGCACTACGGACTCGGAGAACTCGGCGACGACGTGATTGGCGAGCGTGAGCGTCGCCATCTCGTCGCGGAACTCGAGCGCCGACGTTCCCACGCCGACGAGTTCGTAGGTCACCTCGAAGAGCTCGATGCCGACTCCGGGCTCCAACATCGCCGTTCCGAAGATCGACATCAGAACACCGGCGACGAACCCATCCGGCACGACGACGAACTGGAAGAAGTCCGGATCTCGCGGCGCGATGTCGCTGCCGAGAACGAGGTCGACCCATTCGATGACACTCGGGTCGTGACCGACCCCGACCGACCAGCCGAACAGCTCCCTGTCCGACGACACGTTGTCGAGCTCGAGAGTGACACCGAGCGTCGCGCCCACCTCGCCGGTGGTGATCGGCAAGCGGTAGACGAACTCCGGATCGGAGACCACGGGAGGCGGTCCCGCGCACCCGGAATAGCTCTCGCACGTCAGCGAGTCCGGAGTCGGATCGGGACCGCAGATCGAGGCGCCCGGGGCGGGAATCGGCGCGCTCCCCTCGATGTACGCGAAGGACACGAGGTGAACGAAGTCGACGATGTCCATCGACCCGTCGTCATTGACGTCGTTGGCATCCTGACACGGCGGCGCCGCACCACTCGAGAACAGATAGACCACGGAGAGATACGCGTCGGCGAGCGGAACGACTCGACCGTCGCCGTCGATGTCCCCTCTGAGGAAGTCGGACTGACCGAACGACGATCCACCGATCGCCAAGGTCACGACCAGGATGAAGGTGAGCCGCATATTCCGCTCCTTCCATGAGGGCCAGCCATCCTCGTCGCCACGGGAGACTCACGCAACCCTCACGATGGTTCAAGGGGAGGACGGAGCCGGTCGTGGCGGAGCGGGGCGCGGCTCGGTCCCCGTGGGTTGGTCGAGTGGAGTCGACCACACACCCGCCGTTCTTTCGAACGGCGGGTGTGTGGGGTGAGTCGAGCGGGGCCACCGCGTTCGTCGGAGATGCCCGGGCCTCGACGCGGATCGAAGAGGTCTGCCCCCGTCGGTTCGGGCGCCGGGTACGGACGATCCCCTGGGGTGACCCGCGTTGGGCGATGGCGCTCGCAGGGCGGGTCGAATCCTGTCGGGGTGTCCGAGCGGTGGAGATGCGGGAGTCTTGTCCGGGACCTGGGTGCGCTTGGCGATGCGCTCCCGGCGTCGGTCGTTGCGGTGTCGGGGACCCTTCTTGTCGAGCGCCAGATCCCAGAGACCATGCTCACCGGGGTCGACGAGCATCGAACGCGACGGCACACGGTAACATGGATCGGGGATTCGGCTATCGACGAATAGTGTCGACCTGAACGCGCCAAGCATCGTCGTCTGTTGCGACTCGCGCACTTGGGAACTTGGTTCGAAGCCTTGAAACCGCCGCACTCGTCACGTTTGAGCATCCGCTGAAGTCAAGCCGCACCCAGTCCACCTTTGCCTCCAGGTACTCCAGACCGCGATCGGTAATCCCCCCACAGCCCCGGACGTCCGACTCCGTGAGGCCGCCCATTCTCGCAACGATCTCTAGCAGTCCGTTGAAAAACTCATTCCGGCCGAGAGCCCGAGCTTCCTGCGCCCAGCACACCCGTCGAAACTCGAAG
>JAGQRC010000742.1 GCA_020425835.1 Planctomycetota bacterium
GAGATCGCCGTCGCCGTCGATGTCCCCGAGAGCCACGCCGCGCGTGCTCGAGGTCCCGAGCGATTGCGACGCGGTCAGCACGCCGGCCGCATTGAGGTAGACGACGTTGGCTCCGGAACTGGCGTTCCCGACGACGACATCGAGATCGCCGTCGCCATCGACGTCCCCCACCGCGAGGGCTCGACTGTCGGCGGTCCCCAGGGATTGCCCGGAGGAGACGAAGACCGGAATGACATCGACCGCGGTCGAGGCGGTGATGTCGGTGCCGTCCGATCCGATGATCGCCCCTTCCGTCGGACTCGCCGCGACGTCGATCCCCGACGGCGAGTTCACGCCGGTGTCCGCGCCGTAGGTCTGACGGCTCTTCAGCGATGCCCCCGCACCGAGGGTCACGGTCAGCTCGTTGCTCGCGGGACCGGCGGTGACGGTCGCGCCGGTTCCGAACGAGTCGCCGGTCACGGGGAGATCGAGCTCCGAAACGGTGCCGGAGACGACCGAGATCGTCGCGTCGAAGCGGACGACGATCGTGTCGCCCGCGTCGAGCACCCCGTTGCGATTGACGTCGGCGAAGCGAGCGAACGCCGTCACCCTCGGACCGGTCGATCCCCCTCCACCGCCCCCTCCTCCACAGGAGGTGAGCCACGGCAGCACGACGACCAACAGCCAGGGAATCGGACCTTCGAGGCGCATGGGCTCTCCCGGGGGACAGAGGTTGCCTGAGTATCGGCAAACCCCGCGCACGGCTTGAGGTTGGGGAGTCCGATGGCGCGGCGAACGCGCGCCGGCGGAGGCTCTTTCGGTTTCTCGCGAAGGATCGACCCGAGGGGACGCACCAACGGGGCTCGAGGAGGTTCGATCGTGCTGCGACTCGAAGGCGTGACCCGGACGTACGGCGAGCTCACCGCGGTCGACGACCTGTCGTTGACCGTCGAGCGCGGCGAGGTGCTCGGCCTGCTCGGCCCCAACGGCGCGGGGAAGACGACGACGATCCACCTCGCGGTGGGGTTGATCGCCCCGGACCGGGGACGCATCGAGCTCGACGGTGGCGACTCCCCGGCCGATCCCCGGGTGCGACGGAGGATCGGTGTCGCGACGCAACAACTCTCGATCTATGCCTAGCTGAGCGCCGAGGCCAACCTGCGGTTCTTCGGAAGACTCTACGGACTTCGGGGACGCGAGCTGTCGGCCGGCGTCGATCGCGCGCTCGAGACGGTCGGTCTGACCGATCGGCGACGGCGGCGGGTGAAGACCTTCTCGGGAGGAATGCAGCGTCGCCTCAACCTCGCGGTCGCGCTCGTCCATTCGCCGGAGCTGATCGTCCTGGACGAGCCGACCGTCGGGGTCGATCCCCAGAGTCGCAACGCGATCCTCGAGACGATCGGTCGTCTCCGGGACGGCGGCACGACGATCATCTACTCCACACACTACATGGAGGAGGCTCAACGCCTGTGTGATCGGGTCGCGATCCTCGACCACGGTCAGCTGCTCGCGCTCGGCACGGTCGACGCGCTCCTGGCGCAACACGGCCGAGCACACCGCGTGACGATCGATCGAGCGTCGGGATCAGAGACCCTCCTCACCGAGGACCCGCTCGAGGTCCTCCGAGGATCGCTGTCGGATGACGATCTCCTCGGCATCCGCGTCGAGCGCACCACGCTCGAGAGTGTCTTCCTGGAGCTGACCGGACGGAGCCTGCGAGACGCATGAGAGCGATCGCCATCCTCGCGGCCAAGGACCTTCGCCTCCTCGCCGGTGATCCGGCCGGGATGTTCTTCGTGCTCGTCTTCCCGATTCTCTGTGCGCTCCTGTTCGGCACCATGTTCTCGGGCGCCGACGACGATGCGCCCCGCGCGCTCTCGCTCCTGGTCATCGACCGCGACGACACCGACGCCTCGCGCCAACTGCTCGAACGGCTGAACGCGAGCGGGGACTTCGTGACCGAGCCGACGACCGACGAGACGGATGCCCGGCGGCGCGTGCGCACAGGCGCGGTCGTGGCGTTCCTCCGGATTCCGGTGGGTTTCGAGAGGTCGCTGCACCAACCGTTCTGGGGCGAGCCGGCGCGCCTCGAGCTCTGCGTCGATCCGAGCCACCGTGCAGAGCGCGGACTCCTGCAGGGTCTCTTGCTGCAGCAGGCCTATCGAGGTGTCCAGGACGCATTCGCCGATCCGGCCGCGATGCGCCGGAGCCTCCGCGACACGCTGTCGGAGCTGGAGAGTGCGGGCTCGGCGCCACCGATGATCGCGCCGTTCCTGACGAGCCTCGACCAGTTCCTCGCCTCGATCCCCGCTCTCGTCGGCAATGGCCGCTCGACGGAGCTGCGCTTCGAGCCGGTCGAAGTCTCTCTGATTCCCCTTCCCCCGGCGGAAACGGAACGCTCGAGACCGCTGCGCTCGAACGCGTACACCATTTCGTTCCCGCAGGGCGTCCTGTGGGGAATCCTCAGCGCCGCCGCAACCTTCGGCATCTCGCTGGTGGTGGAGCGAAGCCGCGGAACACTGGTGCGGCTCCGCATCGCCCCGCTGGGCCGCGCCCAGATCCTTGGCGGCAAGGCGCTCGCCTGCTTCGCGACGACCGTCGGCGTCGCAGCGCTCCTGTTCACGATCGGGGCGA
>JAGQRC010000743.1 GCA_020425835.1 Planctomycetota bacterium
CGCTTGGATCGCCGGCTCGGCGATCGAGACCGGTCCGAACAGCGTCAAGGTGTGGTCGGGATCATCGGCGAACATCGCGCGACGGTGGCTCTGGTTGTTCAACGAGTTCCCGGCGAGCGCGTCGTCGGCGGAGATGTAGTGCGCTTCCGCGATGTAGATCGCTCCCGGGTTCAACAGGGGATCGATGTCCTCGACGTGCACTTGGAGCCGTCGACCGATGATCGGGTCGTAGTCCGGGATGCCGATCGGGAACGGGAAGTCGCCGGTGCGAACGTCGACGACCGAGCGCGGGCCGAGTCGGGTCTGCAGTCCGTTCGCGGTGGCGCTGTAGGGATCGGTGCAGCCGACCCCCAGGTAGGCGATGTCTCCGGTCGGACTGCAGGTACCGCAGGCCGCCGCGAAGAGATCGAGCGCGCTCACTCCGTGCTTGACCCAACTCAACCCGATCTGCTCGAACCGGTCGGCACGGTAGCGATAGAGATGCTGCGCGATCACCGGGTGCTCCGCGGTCCCGCCGATCCAGGAGATCACCTCGTCACCTGCGTTGCACGCGGTCGTGGCGATCGAGTAGGCGAAGATGCCGGATCCATCCGTGCCGAACGTCCCCGCGTTCGGAAGGTCGACCACCGTGACGTCGGGCCCTTGGGCCCAGACGGATCGGGATGGCGAGAGCAACACCCACAGCGCGATCAGGGGCACCCAGCGCATCGGAACCTCGTTCGGAGGGAGTCGAGTCGGATTGGCCTTCAACGGCCCCGGATGATACCGTCGTCCGACGTCCGGGAAGAGACTCCGGGCTCGGGAGCCGAAGTTGGGACCAGATCGTGGGTTCATCCTGGAGTCGACGCATCGGGTCGAGGACGGTCGCACCGTCTTCGTCGTCTGGGGGCGGCTGCACAACGGCGCGAGTGTGCTGATCCGCGACGACTCCTTCGTTCCCCACTTCTGGGTTCGTGCCGCGCAGGTCGCTCGGCTTCCGCGGGAGATCCGGACCGAGGCGCGCGGCGAGCGATCGATGACGGGGGACGAGGTCGTCCGCGTGTTCGCACCGACGCCCGCCGATCTCCGGCGGCTCGCCGACGACTGTCGCGCACGCGGTCTGGAGACGTTCGAGGCGGATGTTCGTCCCGCGATGGCCTGGCGCGTCGACCGGGGTCTCCGCTCGGCCTTCGAGGTCTCCGGCGCGCACCGCCCGGGCGAGCGCGTCGACCGCGTCTACAGCAATCCTCACGTGACACCGTGTGATGATCGTCCGTCGTTGCGCGTCGTCTCCTTCGACATCGAGACCGATCCGCGCGGCCGGGAGCTCCTCTCGATCGCCTTGACGGATGGCGAGCGCAGCCGCGTGCTCCTGCGAACCGCGCCGGGGCAGAGTTGTCCCGGCGGGGCGATCGCGGTGCACGACGAGCGTGAGCTCCTGAACCGTTTCGAGATCACACTGCGCGAGCTCGATCCCGACGTCATCACCGGCTGGAACATCATCGAGTTCGACCTTCCCGTGCTGAAGCGCGCGGCCGAGCGCCTCGGTTGCTCGCTCCAGCTGGGCCGCGCGCCGGGCTTCCCGCGCTTCTCCGCCCAGGGACAGCACGTCGCGATCACGGGCCGCGTCGTGCTCGATGGCATCCGGCTGTTGCGCGGTGCGTTCGTTCGCATGGACAGCTACGCCCTGGATGCCGTCGCGCGCGAGGTTCTCGGCGAGGGGAAGGTGATCAGCGGGAAGAATCGCGCCGACGAGATCCTGCGAATGTTCGACGAGGATCGGGAGACCTTCGTCCGGTACAACCTCCGCGATGCCGAGCTCGTCCTGGAGATCCTCGATCGGCTCCAACTGATCGAGCTCTGCGTCGAGCGCTCCCTGCTGACGGGGATGTCGCTCGACCGCGTGACCAGCTCGACCGGCGCGTTCGACTCGCTCTACCTGTTGCGTCTGCGCCAGCTCGGCATCGTCGCGCCGACCACCGGCGAAGGGGAAGAGGAGCACGAGCCGACCACCGGCGCGCAGGTGTACGAGCCGGTGCCCGGTTTGCACCGGAACATCTGGGTCTACGACTTCAAGAGCCTCTATCCCAGCATCATTCGGACGTTCCAGATCGATCCGCTCGGACTCGTGCGTGAGGGAGACGAAGGGGTCGACGCCATCGTCGCGCCGAACGGCGCCTCGTTCCGGCGGGAGCCGGGAATCCTCCCGCAGATCTTGGACGCGCTGATGCCGCGACGCGAAGAGGCGAAACGCGCGCACAACGACGTGGCGAGCCAAGCGATCAAGATCCTGATGAACTCGTTCTACGGAGTTCTCGGCACGCCCGCGTGTCGCTTCCACTCGGGACTCCTGTCGAACGCCATCACGAGCTTCGGTCGACACCTGCTCGACTGGACCCGCGATCGGTTCGAGGCGCTGGGCCACCGGGTCCTCTATGGCGACACGGACAGCCTGTTCGTCGAGTCGCGCATCGGCGACGGTGAGGAGGCGCGACAGCGCGGCGCCGAGTTGGGGCGGGTCGTCAATCGTGACCTCGATGCCTACGTGGAGCGGGAGTGGCGCGTCACGAGCCGTCTCGAGCTCGAGTTCGAGCGCCTCTATCTGCGGCTTCACCTGACGCACATGCGGCATC
>JAGQRC010000744.1 GCA_020425835.1 Planctomycetota bacterium
TCGAGGGCGGTCGGCCCAGAGGGCGGTGGGCGCCGAGGTCGGTGCGGAGCAAGCCGATCCAGAGAGCTCGACCGGATCTCGAGCCCTCCTCCCCAAGACCTATTCTCAGCGTTCCACCACAGCGCTCGGCGAGTTCCGTACGCAGTCGCCCGTCGCGAATGGCTCAACACTCGACGCCGGAGGTCCCGTGCGCCTGTCTCTCCTGATCACGGCTCTGTCGCTCCTCTTCACGGTCGATCTCGCCGCTCAGAACGCGCTCCGGTTGACCGGTCCATCGAGTTGGCCCGATCAGACCGAGCCGCTGCTGATCGAAGTTCGCGTCGACAACGATGTCGAGCTCGAGACGTTTCAGCTGGCGATCGCCCACGACTCGACCCAGATCTCCATCGACAGCTTCACGTTCGAGTTGACTGCCGATCCGGACACTCCCTCGAATCCGTTCATCGAGATCGTCGAGGGGCCGAGTGGCGTGCTGGCTCAGATCGTCCTGGAGACCCCGCTCGCGCCGGGGACCGACACGCTCCTCGCGACACTGGCCTATCGTCCGACGGCACCCATGTCGGTCGACGACGCCGTGACGATTCAGTTCGAGGACAATGCGCTCGGGGATCCCCCGGTCTCCAACCGAGTCGGCCTGGCCATCGGCGGCTTCATCACCGCGGCAGACGGACTCCTCTTCGAGAACTACCTCGCCGGGATCCTCGCCTTCTCGATCGAGCCGGGCGACATTCCGGTCGGGGGAGTGGGCTCCGCGTACGCGCTCCTCGCGACCGAAGCTCCGGTCGAAGCGTACCAGTTGAGCATCGCTCACTCCGAGGCGGAGCTCGTCCTCGAGGACATCGACCTCATCGGTACCGTCAGTGAGGTCGTCGGCGCGGAGTTCTTCATCCCGGTGATCTACCCCGACGGCGGCACCGCGTCGGTCGTCCTCGATCTCGAGGCACCGTTCGATGGCCAATCGATTCCGACCGGGAGCCAGCAACGAATTGCTCGTTACTCCTACTCCTGCGTCGATCACCCCCTGGGCACGCCCGCGGTGGACCACGCCCTGACCTTCGTCGATGGCGTGTTCGGGTCCATCCCCGTCTTCAACATCGTGGTCACCAACCAGGGCGCGACACTCTTCCCGGAGAAGACCGACGGCTCGATCCGTTGCCTGACCGAGCCGCTCGCCACCGACGTCCAGTTCCACGTCGGCACGCTCCAGGGTTCGACGGTCGTGCCGGCGGTCGGGCTCCCCGGGTCGACGATTCCCGTCGACCTGTTCTACAGCGAACCGAACCACGAGATCGACGCGTTCTCCATCGCGTTGGCGATCGACTGCGCGCTCGAGGTGACACCGCTGGACATCGCCGGCACGGAGCTCGACGCCCTCGGCGTGGAGTTCGCCGTGATCGATCTCGATGACGTGGACGTCGACGGAGATGGCTGTGAGCTGACGGTGCAACTCGTGCTCGACGCGCTGCCGCCGTTCGATGGTCAGCGAGCGCCGGCGAGCGCCACCCCCCTGCGCCTCGGCACCATGATGGCCACCATTCCTTCGGTGGTCCTCGGGACCACGTTCGCGTTGGACTTCACGGACGGCTTGAACGGCGCGCTCGGCGTGCCCGTCGACAACGGCGTCCGGATCTACGAGCTCGACTACCCGGTCACGCTGAACTCGTCGTTCGTCCAGGCAGGAGTGCCGCAGACCGAACCCGCCTTCGTGCGCTCCGACTGCAACAACGACGGGTCGACGGAGATCTCGGACGCGGTCTTCCTGTTGACCGAGCTCTTCCAACCGGCCGCGGCGATGGGCATCGATTGCCAAGCGTCGTGCGACACCAATGGCGATGGCGACGTCGACATCGCCGACGCGGTCTATGCGTTGAGCTACCTCTTCACGTCGGGCACCGCGCCGCCGGCCCCGTTCCCGGGTTGTGGCGAGGTTCCGGGAGCGGACTGCGCGAGTTTCTCCTCCTGCCCGTGATCGAAGGGCGATGCGGCTCAGCCGACCGTCCGGAGGAATTCGCGGACCCGCGGGTGGCCCGGATCGCCAAGTTCGTCGGGATGCATGGCGGAGAGGATCCGGCCCCGGTCGAAGAAGAGAACTCGATCCGCCATCTCGCGGGCGAATCCGATCTCATGGGTCACGATCAGCATCGTCGTCGAGCGACTCCGAGCCAGCCCTCGGAGAACCTCCAGCACCTCTCCCACCAGCTCCGGGTCGAGCGCGGAGGTGATCTCGTCGAAGAGCATGATGTCGGGCTCCGGGGCCAACGCTCGGGCGATGGCAACCCGCTGCTTCTGCCCGCCCGACAGTCGTGAAGGATACTCATCGATCTTCTCGGCGAGTCCGACACGACGCAGCAGGTCAATGCCGACCGCACGAGCCTCTTCCGCGCTTCGTCCCAGGACCACCTCCAGGGCCAGGGTGACATTCTGGAGCGCAGTGCGATGGGGAAAGAGATTGAACTGCTGGAAGACCATGCCGAAGTGACGGCGCATTCGCGTGCACGACGCCTCGGACATACCCGGTGTCGCTTCATCCGCCCGCACCCGGAATGACCCACCGTCCATCGACTCGAGGAGCATCAGGACGCGGAGAAGTGTCGACTTGCCCGATCCGCT
>JAGQRC010000745.1 GCA_020425835.1 Planctomycetota bacterium
CGCTATCCGACCGGAGCGACCTGCTACCTGTCGCAGATCCATCACGCGACCCCGCAGACCTGTCGCCGCCTGATTCGGTATCTGGAGGACGAGCGGAACCAGTCGGAGTCGAGCGCGCGCCTGATTCTCGGTTCCGAGTTCACCTACGAGGAGCTCTACGAGGGCGGGATCCTCGAGTCCGACTTCCTCGACCTGGCGGCGCAGGTCCGCGTGCGAATCCCAGCGCTTCGCGAGCGAGTCGAGGACATTCCGATTCTGTGCCACTACCAGCTCTGGCTCCATTGCGATCCCGCGGAGCTGGAGGAGCGCTGGTCCGAGTTTCGGACCGAGGTGCTGCCCGGCCTTCTGGACTATCCCTGGCCGGGGAACGTCGACGAGTTGAACGCGCTCATCTGCGAGTTCTGCGGCGATGGCTACGAGGAAGAGGAGAGTGGGGACGAGGCGTGGGCGGCGACCCCGGTCACCGTGGTCGATCCCGTCGCGTTCCTCGCCGAGGAGTTCACGCGCTATCACGCCGAGCTGGTGGAGCTGATCCGACTCGAGCAGACGTTCGGACGGAACGACCTGGTGCTGCTTCCCGAAACCGACCGAGGTATCGACGACGATGACAACTAACCCACTGGACAGCGATACCGTCGACGTTCTCGTCGCGGACGACGAGCCCGCAGCCCGAGACCTCGTGGAGTCGATCCTCGAGATCGGAGGCTGGAAGTCACCCGTGCTCGCCTGTGACGGACGAGAGGCGCTCCAGATCCTCGAGACCGCCACGTTCGATGTGCTGATCACCGACCTCGACATGCCTCGCCTGAGCGGGGACGAGCTCATTCCGCGCGCCCTCGAGCTCCAACCCGATCTCACGGTGCTCGTGATGACGGGCTTCGGGACCATCGATCGCGCGGTCGACCTGATGAAGAAGGGCGTCTACGACTTCCTCTGCAAGCCGTTCGAGGTGGAGAAGTTCCTCGTCAGCTTGGAGCGTGCTCGCGAGAGAGTGCTCAGCCTTTCCGAGGTCCGAGGGATCCGAGAGGTCGTGGCCGCGCTGATGGCCGCGCTCGAGAGCAAGGACCAGTACCTCAACGGTCACTCGTCGAGAGTTGCCCACTACGCCGTCGGGCTCGGGAAGCACCTCGGCTTCGATCGTCGACAGATCAAGACGCTGGAGTACGCCGCCGTTCTCCACGACGTCGGGAAGATCGGGATCCACGAGGACATCCTCAACAAGCCGGGAGCGCTCACCGACGAGGAGTTCGAGGAGATCAAGAAGCACCCGATCTACGGTCGGGACATCCTCGCTCCGGTGTCCTTCCTGAAGCCGTGTCTGCCCGCGGTGCTCCACCACCACGAGCGCATCGACGGCCGTGGCTATCCCGAAGGTCTGCAGGGGGACGACATCCCGGTCCTGGCACGTGCGATCTCCGTCGTCGACTCGTTCGACGCGATGAACAGCCAGCGTTCCTACCGCCAGGCCCTGCCGGCGACGAAGATCCTCGGCATCCTCGAGGAAGTCGCAGGGACCCAGCTCGATGCGACGATGTGCCGCATCTTCCTCGAGAACTTCGAGGACATCACCGGGATCAGCACCAGGGCGGGGGTCCAGAGTGGGTAGAACGGGAGTGATTCGAACCGAAGTCCTCACCGAGCACGGCGGTCCTCCCGAGTTCCTCATCGGAGGACGGAATCCTGCCTTCGCTCGGATCCTCGACGTGATCCACGCGGTCGCTCCGACGGACAGCACCGTCCTGATCCAGGGTGAGAGCGGCACCGGCAAGGACATCATCGCGCGACTGATCCACCAGCGGAGCAAGCGCCGGGACGGGGCTTGGGTCGCCGTCGACTGCGGATCGATCCCTCGAGAGCTGATGGAGAGCGAGCTCTTCGGGCACGAGAAGGGCGCGTTCACCGGAGCGCTCGCGAAGAAGGATGGCCTCTGCCTCGCCGCCGACGGCGGAACCCTGTTCCTCGACGAGATCGGCGAGCTGCCCCTGACGCTGCAGGTCAAGTTGCTGCGGGTTCTGCAGAGTGGGCTGATCCGCCCGGTCGGGTCGACCAGCTCGGTGCGCGCGTCGTTCCGAGTGTTCGCCGCGACCAACCGGGATCTGAGGGAGGAAGTCAAGAAGGGGCGGTTCCGGCTCGACCTCTACTACCGCCTCAACGTGATCAACATCACGCTGCCCGCGTTGCGAGAGCGTCCGGAGGACATCCCGGACCTCGTGGACGCGATCGCTTCCCGGATCAGCGAACGCGGACTGCCGAACAAGGGGCTGAGCGACGAGACGCTCGCGATTCTTCAGCAGCACTCGTGGCCGGGGAACATCCGCGAGCTCGAGAACTTCGTCCGCAGCATGCTCCTGTTCGTCGACGGCGACCGGGTCGAGCTGGCGAACGTGCGCCAATTCGAGGATTTCTTTGCCGACGGCCAGTTCCTGGACGCCGCGCCACCGTTCTTCCGCGACTACCGCACGCCCACGACCACCGGCGATGTGCCACCGCTTGCGGCGCCTGCCGCGTCAAAGCCGGATGCACCGGGTGTTGTGGCACCGGGCGTGTCGGGCCCTGCGGACGAGGCCCTGGAGCGGGCCACCAACCCGGAGCAGGCCATCGCCTCGTGGG
>JAGQRC010000073.1:0-2080 GCA_020425835.1 Planctomycetota bacterium
CAATCTCGGCTACTCGACCGGGGACGACCCGCGTCGGGTCTTCGAGAACCGTCGACGGTTCGCCGCCGCGGTCTCGGTCGACATCGATCATGGCGTGGTCTGCGGCCAGGTCCACGGGGCGGAGGTCGCCGCGATCACTCGCGGCGATCGCGGGGAAGGCGTGCACCGACCCTCGGAGCGCTGGCGTGGGCGGGATGTCGTGGTGATCGACGAGGAAGGTGTCTTCGCCCTCGCGATCACCGCGGACTGTCCGCTCGTCGTGGTGGTCGACCCCGTCGCGCGAGCCTTGGGCGTCGCCCACGCGGGATGGCGTGGCACGGCGGTCGGTGCGGTCGAGGCGTTGCTCACGGCACTGGCGGACCGCGGCGCGGAACCCGGCCGCAGCTGGGCGGCGATCGCTCCATCGATTCGTGCGTGCTGCTATCCTGTCGGTCCGGAGGTCTTCGATACGCTGGAGGGCCGGGCGGGTCTCGACGAGGCGCGCCGCGCAGACCGGCTCGATCTCCCGACCCTCCATCGCCACACGCTGCTCGGCTGGGGCGTCGATCCCCGACGTCTGCGGATCGAAGACGATTGCACGGGCTGCGGTCGCGCCCGTTACTTCAGTCATCGCTGCGAAGGTCCGACGGGCCGGAGCGGCTGTTGGGTCGGCTGGCGGACCTAGCAGTCCGTTGAGGAACTCATTCCGGCCGAGAGTCCGAGCTACCTGCGCCCAGCACACCCGTCGAAGCTCGAAGTATGAGCCAATACGACTGCGTTTCGCCGGAAGCACTGGCCTTGAAATCTCGGACTCTCGCCTCGAAAGCAGTTTTTCAACGGACCGCGCCCCGGTTCGGCTGGACGGCAGGTCCTGACTCGATCGAGGACCCCGCCGGCGGGCTCCAGGAGGGGTTCCGAACCCGACCTCTCGACGCCTCGGAGCGGGGGGGCGAGAACCGGCGAAAACCGCTTCTGCAAATCGGACGGCTCGCTACACTGGCGCGCCAATCGCGCTGCGCCTGCCGCGTCTCCCCGCCCGCCCCGATCGATCCTCGTGCTGCCGTCTTCGTGTTCGAGCCCGCCCCGGAGCCGGAGCGAGCGCGCGCCGGAACACGCACGGCCCGGCCGCCGCGCGGGGAGCACCGATCTCCGCGGTTGTGCGAGGCGACGACGGAGCATCCGGTGGCGACGCATCCGGTGATGACGCAACCCGCGACGCCGTCGAGCGAGAACGGCCGCGCCGCAACTGCAACTCCGGGAACAGGGGGCCCCGACACCATGGTCCAGCACTCGAACGGCGACGGCTCGGCTCCGTCGCCGCAGGGGAAGCGGAGCGCTCTGTCGACTCCTCGGCCCGACAACCTGCCGCGAGCGCGCCTGATCACCGAGCAAGGGGACGTCTTCGAGGGCCGCGCGTTCGGCTCGTGTCGCTCGATCGCGGGCGAAGTGGTGTTCACGACCGGAATGGTCGGTTACCCCGAGTCGATGACCGACCCCTCCTACCGCGGCCAGTTGCTCGTCTGCACCTACCCGCTGATCGGGAACTACGGTATTCGGCCGGAGGAGCGACGCGGCGATCTCCCCGTCGGGTTCGAGGCGGACCGCATTCACGTGCGCGCGCTCATCGTGTCGGCCCTCTCGCACGACTACAGCCACTACCGAGCGACCCGATCCCTCCACGAGTGGATGGCGAGCGAAGGGGTCGTCGGGCTGCAGGGGATCGATACGCGGGCGTTGACCCGAAGGCTTCGGGAGCACGGTTGCGTAGCGGGGAAGATCCTCGTCGACGACGAGTCCGACCCGACGGTGACCGAGTCCACGCCGTTCCCGGATGTGAGCACGACGACCAACTTGGTCGCCGAGGTCAGTGTCCGCGAGCCGATCGTCTACGGCGATGGTCGTCGACGCGTGATCCTGGTCGATTGCGGGGCCAAGGCGAACATCATCCGCTCGTTGGTCGACCGCGGCGTCAGCGTGATTCGCGTGCCCTGGGACCACGACCTCGAGTCGGTCGACGGCGACGGCATCCTGGTCTCGAACGGCCCGGGCGATCCGCAGACGGCCATCGCGACGATCGAGAATCTCCAGCGCGTGCTGACCG
>JAGQRC010000073.1:2105-9899 GCA_020425835.1 Planctomycetota bacterium
CCGTGTTCGGGATCTGTCTCGGCAACCAGCTGGTCGGGCGTGCGATCGGATGCCAGACGTACAAGCTGCGATTCGGGCACCGCAGCCAGAACCAACCGTGCCAAGAGGTCGGCACCAACCGGTGCTGGATCACCAGCCAGAACCACGGCTACGCCCTCGATACGTCGACCCTCCCCGACGAGTGGGAGGAGTGGTTCGTCAACGCCAACGACCGGACCAACGAGGGCATCCGCCACCCCTCGGGTCGCTACTCGACGGTCCAGTTCCACCCTGAAGCGACGCCGGGTCCTCGAGACAGCGCGACGCTCTTCGATCGATTCGTGGAGAGTCTGGGATGAGCAGGCAGGATTCCGCATCGAAGATCGACAAGCCGGAGAGTGTGCTCATTCTCGGGAGTGGGGCGCTGAAGATCGGTGAGGCGGGGGAGTTCGACTACTCCGGCTCGCAGGCGATCAAGGCGCTCAAGGAGGAGGGGATCCGGACCATCCTGGTCAACCCCAACATCGCGACGATCCAGACCTCGGACTCGCTCGCGGACGAGGTCTACTTCCTTCCCGTGAACCGCGAGTTCGTGACTCGGGTGATCGAGAAGGAGCGCCCCCAGGGCATCCTCCTGTCGTTCGGCGGACAGACCGCCCTGAACTGCGGCGTCGAGCTGCACGATGCGGGGGTGCTCGATCGCTACGGCGTCCGCGTCCTCGGCACCCCACTCGAAGCGATCCGGATGACCGAGGACCGCGATCTCTTCGCGAACCTACTCCATCGCATCGGGATGTCGACGCCGCGGAGTTTCGCGGTCGAGTCGACCGGAGCGGCGCTCGAGGCGGCGGAGAAGATCGGGTTCCCGGTGATGATTCGCGTCGCCTACGCGCTCGGCGGCAAGGGCTCGGGTGTCGCGCGCGACATGCAGGAACTCGAGCAGATGGTCCGCAAGGCGTTCTCTGGCGCGCCTCAACTCCTCGTCGAGGAGTACCTGGAGGGGTGGAAGGAGATCGAGTACGAGGTCGTCCGTGACGCCTACGACAACTGCATCACCGTCTGCAACATGGAGAACATCGACGCGCTCGGGATCCACACCGGCGAGAGCATCGTCGTCGCCCCGTCGCAGACGCTGACCGACCACGAGTACCACCGCCTCCGCACGATCGCGATCGACTTGATCCGTGAGATCGGCATCGTCGGGGAGTGCAACGTCCAGTACGCGCTCGATCCGACGAGCGAGGAGTACCGGATCATCGAGGTCAACGCGCGCTTGTCGCGGAGCTCGGCCCTCGCCTCCAAGGCGACCGGATACCCGCTCGCGTTCGTCGCCGCCAAGCTCGCCCTCGGCTACTGCCTGACCGAAGTGCCCAACTCGATCACCAAGGTGACGTCGAGCTGCTTCGAGCCGTCGCTCGACTACTGTGTCATCAAGATGCCGCGGTGGGACCTGAAGAAGTTCCGACACGTCACGAAGCAGATCGGCACCGAGATGAAGAGCGTCGGCGAGGTGATGGCGATCGGCCGTCGCTTCGAGGAGGCGCTCCAGAAGGCGTGTCGCATGCTCGGGATCGGCGCCCATGGCGTGATCTCGAACTCCTTCAAGCTCGACGACATCGACGCCGTGCTCGAGAACCCGACCGAGTCGCGGCTCTTCGCGATCGCGGAGGCGTTCGCGCAGGGCTACGACCTCGAACAGGTCCACGCCCTGACCAAGATCACGCCGTGGTTCCTGAAGCGCATCCGAACCATCGTCGAGATCGGGGTACAGCTCGGCGGCTTCGAGTTGTCGGAGCTCCCCGACGAGCTCCTGCGCCACGCCAAGCAGCACGGTTTCTCCGACAACCAGATCGCGCGACTGCTGAAGCGTCCCGAGCCGGTGGGCCACGGGTACGGAGCGATGTTGGAGGTCCGCACTCACCGGATGGCGCGCGAGATCTTCCCGGTGGTCAAACAGATCGACACGTTGGCCGCGGAGTACCCGGCGCAGACCAACTACCTCTATCTGACCTACAACGGGACCGAGGATGACATCGATCCGCTCGAGAGCGGTCGACGTCCCTGCATCGTGCTCGGCGGCGGCGCGTACCGGATCGGCAGCTCGGTCGAGTTCGACTGGTGCTGCGTCAACGCCGCGTCCACGCTCCAGAGGTCGGGGCGCCCGAGCGTGATGATCAACTACAACCCGGAGACGGTGTCGACGGACTACGACTCGTGTGATCGCCTATACTTCGACGAGTTGTCGCTGGAGCGCGTCCTCGACATCTGCGCCAAGGAGCAACCGGAGGGGGTGATCGTCAGCGTCGGTGGACAGATCCCCAACAATCTCGCGGTGCCGCTCGCCACCCAAGGCGTGCCACTCCTCGGGACCTCGGCGGACCGGATCGACAACGCCGAGAACCGCGAGCGCTTCTCGAGCTTGCTCGACGATCTGGGAGTCGACCAACCCGATTGGATGGAGGCGACGTCGCTCGACGAGGCGCGGCGGTTCGCGAACGACTCCGGCTACCCGGTGCTGATCCGCCCTTCGTACGTGCTCAGTGGTGCCGCCATGAGCGTCGCGCACTCCGACGAGGAGCTGAGCGAGTACCTGCAGGCCGCGGCGGAGGTCTCGCGGGAGTTCCCGGTGGTGATCTCCAAGTTCATCGTCAACGCCAAGGAGATCGAGCTCGACGGAGTGGCGCAGAACGGACAGATCGTCTGCTACGCCATCAGTGAGCACGTCGAGAACGCCGGTGTTCACTCCGGCGACGCGACGATGGTCTTTCCGTCCCAGCGTCTCTATCTGGAGACCATTCGGCGGATCAAGCGCATCTCGAAGAAGATCGCCCGCGGTCTCGAGATCACGGGGCCGTTCAACATCCAGTTCGTCGCGCGAGACAACCACATCAAGGTGATCGAGTGCAACCTCCGGGCGTCGCGCAGCTTCCCGTTCGTATCCAAGATCCTCAAGGAGAACTTCATCGACTACGCGGTGCGCGCGATGATCGAGGATCACGTCGAACCGCCGGCGCGATCTGCGTTCGAGCTCGACTACGTGGGGGTCAAGGCGCCGCAGTTCAGCTTCTCGCGCCTGAAGGGGGCGGACCCGCTGCTCGGGGTGGAGATGGCGTCGACCGGAGAGGTCGGTTGCCTCGGGGACAACGCCTCGGAGGCCTTCCTCAAGGCGGTCCTCTCGGTCGGTTACTCGTGGCCGGTGAAGGGTGTGCTGCTGTCGACCGGAACGATCGAGGGCAAGGTCGGCTTCCTCGAGAGCGCTCGGAAGCTCGCGCGCGAGGGACTCAAGCTCTACGCGACCCCCGGGACCCACGGCTTCCTGGGCACCCACCACATCCAGGCGGAGCTCGTTCCGTTCCCGAGCGAGAACGAGGATCGCAACGCGTTGACGTTGATCGAGAGCGGTGACGTCGATCTCGTGATCAACGTGCCGAAGAGCTTCGAGAAAGAAGAGCTGAACAACGACTACCTGATCCGCCGGAAGGCCGTCGATTTCGAAGTGAGCCTGTTCACCAACATCCAGGCTGCCGCGATGTTCGTCGAGGCGATCACGACCCTCGACCGCGAGCGGGATCTGCAGATCAAGAGCTGGCGCGAGCATTGAGTCTCGGGCGGTGGGGGTGTTTCCCGCTCGCCGCTCAGTGGTTTTCGGCGTGGTGATGACCCCGTGGTTGCAGACGACGCGCCCCACGACGGTGAGCCTGTCCCTGGGGTTGTCGCTGGCGCTGTCTCCACCCGGCGCTACCATGGCCTCCGGAGCGGAGCGAACACCTGACGGATGCTTCCGGAGCGACCTGATGAAGAGCGAGGGTCGACGGTGATGCGCAAGGAGAGAGGCCTGTCGTGGGCGAGCGGAGTTCGACGGACCGAGAGTTGGCCAACCGGGATTACCCGTTCGGGGAGAGGGGCGTCGATGGGCTCCAGCCGGAGATCGTCCGGCATCTCCCGGGGTTGCGTGATCTGTTCCAGCGGCACGATCTGACCTTCACCATCGTCGCCGCGCAGACCTGGATCGGTCACAGCTTCTTCTCGCTGCACCACACCGGGTTTGCGATCGACCTCGCCGTCCCTGGGGATGAGAACGGTCTCGTTGCCGAGCTGGTCGAGGATCTCCGCCGACAGCTCGGCGCCGAGTACCGCGTTCTGGCGCTCCTCGGCTGTGACCGACCGCATCTTCACGTCGAGTTCACCCGCGGCATCCGGATCAGCGAGCCCGTCGACGACCCCTGGCGCGACTACTCCAACTACGTCTGAGCCGTCGGTCACGGGGCTTTTCGGTTCACGGGGCCGTTCGGTTCGCTGGGCCGTTCGGTTCGCTGGGCCGTTCGGTTCGCGGGGCCGTTCGGTCGCGGGGCCGTCGGTTCTCCGGGACCCGTCGGTTCTCGGAGTCGGAGGCTGAGCCGCTGGACGCGAGCCGCTCGCGGACTCAGAGCTTCTTCGTGCCGAACTTCGTCAACAGCGTTCGGTACTCCGCGATCTCCTCGCCGGTCGCACCCATCTTCTCGAGGATCACCGCAATCGCTCGCTGGAGTTGCACGTCCTCGGGGTAGTCGCAGGCGAACTCCTTCCCGCGTCGATCCTGGACGATCCGGCGGATCTTCAGTCGCACCGCGCGGCGGATGTCGTCGGGGTCGGCGTGCTCCGTGTTGAGCTTCCCGAAGAACTCCCCGAAATCGGGATAGGCATCGGTCCTGCCGCCGTCGCCGTGCTCGGCGATCTGCTCGAAGGTCTGCTCGTGCTCGCCGAAGTACTTCGCCACGTAGCGTTCGAACGCACTGTGCTCGAGCAAGGCCTCCAAGGACGCGATCCTCCAGAGTGGGATCTCCTCCACCTCCTGCGGGATGTCCGGCGTCACGCCGCCCTCGTGCGTGACGCGTCCCTCCTTGTCGCGCTGGGTGTGGATCGAGCGACCGGAGGGGAGGTAGTAGTACTGCACCGTCAGACGCAGCCGCGACTCTCCTCCGAGTTTCTCCCGCAACACGGGACCGAGATCGAGCAGGCGTTGGACGCTTCCTTTGCCGTAGGACTTGGTGCCGACGATGGTCGCCCGGTGGAAGTCCTGGAGCGCGCCGGAGACGATCTCCGATGCGCTGGCGCTCGACTCGTTGATCAGCACGACGAGAGGGAAGTCGCCCTCCACGCCGGGCAGGACGCGGTGCGGCGCGGTCGACATCGTGGTCACGACCTGGAAGTTCTGCCGCTCGTCCTTCTGGGTGACGATCGGATCCGGCATTTCTCCGACGAACATGTCGACGATCTTCGTCGCGGCGTCCAGATAGCCCCCGGGGTTGTTGCGCAGGTCGAGGATCAAGCTCTTCATCCCGCGCTGTTCGAGATCGTCGAGGGCCCGAGTGACCTCGGGAACGGCCGTGTCGCCGAATTGGCTCAGCGCGACGTAGCCGATCGATCCCGGGAGCAGGGTGTAGACCACCGAGTCCAGCATGATCGTCCGGCGCTCGATCTCGTAGCGCTTCGCTTCGATCCAACCGCGACGGAGGATCTTCAGATCGACGGGGGTGCCCGCTTCGCCCTTGAGGCGTTTCACGATCTCGGTCAGGGGGACCCCTTTGGTCTCGAATCCGGCGACCTCGACGATCTTGTCGTCGGTCAGCAGTCCGGCTTCGTAGGCGGGGCCCTTGTAGATCGGGCGGAGGATCTTCAGGTAGTCGGTCTCGGGGTCCTTGGCCACCTGCGCGCCGATGCCGGCGTACGCTCCGGAGATCCCTTCCTCGAACTCTTCGACGTCGGCGACGTCCATGAACGATGAGAAGGGATCGAGACTGGCGACCATCCCCTTGGCCGCGGCGACGAGCAGGTCTCGAGCATCGACGCGATCGGGATCCACGTAGAGTTTCTCGATGCGCGAGAGCAGCTCCGTGATCAACGGTTGGGCGAGCTGCGTCGTCGGCCCCTGCACTTCGTCGAGCTTCTCCAGCGCAGCTTCGAGCGTCCGGTCCTTCTTCTCGAGCGCGAGCTCGAGCTCCTTGATGCGCCGCGCCTCCCGGCTCGAGTCATCGGTGCCGGCCTCGCGATCCCGCATTCGCTCGAGCCGTCGCATCAGCAAATCCTGCTGGAGCACCAGTCGCGCTTGCGCGCCGAGCTCGGTCGGCTCCTTCTCGAGGCTCAACAGCACGCGGCGCGCTTGGCCGTCCGCGTAGCCCATCTCGCCGAGGGCGATCGCCGCCTTCGCGCGCACGGTCGGATCATCGACCTCGAGCAACGGGAGCAGGCTGTTGCGGGCGGCACGGTAGTCGTTCGCACTCCGGAAGAGCGCCTTGGCCGCTTGGATGCGCAGGTCCGCGTCGAACGCGGCCTCGCCCTCGAGGAGCCGCTCGAGGAGGCGAATGGTCGCCGGACTCCCGTACTCGCCGAGGAGCTCGATCGCCGCGGATCGAACCGGAAGGGGATTGTCGTCGGCTTGCGCGAGTCGACGCAGCGCCCGCTCCAGTCGCTCCGGCTTCTCGACCGCGCCGATCGCGGTCAACGACTTGGCCGCCATCAGCGTCGGGATCGGCTCACCTTCGACCAGCGTGTTCTCGGCCCACGTGATGATCTCGTCCCCGAGCTCCTCGAGCTGTCGGCATCCCGCCCAGGCCTGCGCGAGATCTCCATGTCCGTACCGCTCGACGATGCGCTGCACGCGCTCCGAGGCGTCCGGCGTCTCCGTCTGGGCGGACGCCGGCGTTCCGGTCGAGATCGCCAGGCCGATGGTGATGGCGAGCGCGGCGCCGAGGCGGAGAGGCGAGCGTCGGAGGAAGAGGGGCGGAGGAGTGCAGCGCTGTCGGGCGCCGGGGGTGAGCGTCATGGGACTCCTTGTTCGTCGGCACGTACGGGCCGGATGCGGCTCGGGTCGGCCGGGGCTCTCCGGAGGATAACCCCGAGTCCATCATAACACAGTGACGAGATGAGCCACGGCGTTGGGACGGACGGGAGTCCAGCGGTTGCGGACGCTCCGGACCCCCGTTATCGTCGCCGAGACCTGCCGGCGAAGCTCCACCCCGGGGAGCTCTTGCCATGTTCACCCGTCTCGTTTCGGCCGATCTCTTCGGCATCGATGGACGGACGGTCGAGGTCGAGGTCGACGTCCAGAAGTCCAAGCTCGGGAACTTCGTCATCAGTGGACTCCCGTCGAAGGGCATCCGCGAGAGCCGTGAGCGGATCCGGTCGGCGATCCTGAACTCCGGCCATCCCTATCCGGGGTCGCATCGCATCCTCGTCAATCTCGCTCCGGCCGCGTGGGAGAAGCGCGGCAGCGGACTCGATCTTCCGATCGCGCTGGGAATCCTCGTCGCTCAAGGGACCTTTCGTCCGGTTCTCGCGAAGGGTTGGGCGGCGCTCGGCGAGCTCACACCCGGTGGCGCGACACGAGCAGGGAGTGGGACTCTCGGTCTGGTCTCCGCGCTCCGCGATGCGGGGTACGACCGCGTCATCCTCCCGGCCGAGAACTGGGAGGAAGGGAGCGCGGTGCCCGGCGTCACCTGCATCGGGGTCACCTCGATCGATGATGCTCGACGGTACCTCGTCGGCGAGGAGCTCCCTCGCCCTCCGACGACCGCAGCACCGACCCGCGACCCCTCTTCGCGCACGCCACTCGACTTCTCGGAGGTGATCGGTCACGAGCGACCGAAGCGTGCGATCGCCCTCGCCGTCGCCGGAGAGCACAATCTCCTGTTCGTCGGCTCGCCCGGAGCGGGAAAGAGCCTCCTCGCGCGCCGCATTCCCGGACTGCTGCCCGACCCGACGGATGAGGAGATCTTGGAGATCACCAAGATCCACTCTGCGGCCGGCCTGAAGACCGTTCCGGGGCTGCTGCGTTGC
>JAGQRC010000746.1 GCA_020425835.1 Planctomycetota bacterium
AGTGCCCCCGGCACGCACGAAGTCTCCCGCGACCACGCGACCGGCGCTCGACATGCTGGTATTGAACGCTTCGCCGTCGAGACCGAGACCGAAGGCGCGCCAACCTTCCGTCGGGCTCCAGGCCGACACGTTCCTCGTGGCGACGTCGGCGACGTCGATGAAAGCTCCCGCGAACAGCAGCTGTCCGGCCCAGGGGAAGATCTTGTTCACGGTCGCGGCCGAGGGGATTCCCCCTCCCGGACTCGACCAGCTCGACCCGTCGAACCTCGCGACGTGCGGCATGTTCGAGAAGTGTCCGCAGCACCACAGACCGTCCGGAAGAGCGACGAGATCACGAATGTCGTTGTTGAACTCGCCGATCGGTTCCCACGCGACACCGTCGAATCGCGCCACGGCGCGTACCGGAGAGCGACCGAGCACTCGAAACTGGCCGGCGGCCCAGAGGTCGGAACCGTCGGAGACTGACACGCGGATCCGACCGATGGCCTCCTGGCCGACGGGCTGCCAGCGGGACCCGTCGAACCGGGCAACCCCTTGGCCGACCTCGTTTCCCCCGTCGTCCCAGACGGTGATCGTCCCCGCGGCGAACAGCTCGCCCCCGTGAAACGTCAGCGCGTCCACCCTGCCGGTGAGGTTGTCGCCCACGGGCAGCCACTCGGCCCCATCCCAGCGGGCGACGTTCACGAGCGGTTGCGCGGCCGAGGAGTCGAACTGACCGCCGGCGTAGAGGACTCCGTCGAGCTCCGCGAGCGCTCCGACGATGGTCGCTTCCGCGGTGAACGGTCCCTGAATTCCCGCCCCGAGCGGGACGAGTTGCTCGCCGTCCCAGCGATGGATGTTCGCCGGCGGATGCCACCCCGCGACGATGAGGTCCCCCTCGAAAACCGCAAGGACGCGCGAGCGGGTGTACGAGAACTGCCGCTCCCAGAACGGCTGTTCGGCACTCCAGCGAAGGACGGAGCTCGTCGTCGCCAGCATGAGGTCCGTGTTCCATTCGACCACGTCGTGCCCCTCCGAGGACATGGCGCGAGGGTCCACGAACTCCCGCCGCCATGTACCCGGCTCACCTCGCGCGAGGCTCTCTCGCGGATCGAGCTGCGCACTCCGCATGTACTCGAACGCATCGACTCTCCCGAGAATCGTGCGGGCGGTCGAGGGGGGAGCGTCGTTCTCCGACACCGGGCCCACGGCCGCGGCGATCATCGCGATTCCCAGAAGAAGAGTGTGGCTCATGGCTGCCCCAGGGAGACGATCTTGCGGGTGGCGGAGCCCCCCGGGCCCGACACCCGAACGAAGTAGACGCCGGCCGGGAGTGGCGCACCGGACTCGTCCCGCGCCGTCCAGCCGACGGAAGTACGGCCGGCCGGCACCTGCGATCGCCGATCGATACTCACTCTTCTTCCGCGCAGATCGAACGACTCGATCGTCAAGTCGCCGGCACGGTCCACGTCGATCACCAGCTCGGTTCGGGCGGTGAAGGGATTCGGCCGATTCGCCACCTGCACGGATGGCCCGGAGCCCCCCTCGACGCCCGGCGCATCGGTGACCAATTGCGAGTCCACCAGCACGCCGAAGGCTCGCGACGACCGGCCGGCCAGATAGCGGAACCGCCCGCCCACGAGCAGCGTGGAATCCGAGACTGCGATGGCCGAAACCCGGGCGTCCGCGCCCCCGGAGACCTCACTCCAGACCTGGCCGTCCCATCGCGCGAGCGACCGGGCGGAAACTCCTCCGACGGAGATGAAATCTCCTCCGGCCAGGAGCGTCGCCCCGATGGTACGGATCGCGGAGACGCTCGCATTCGCGCCGCCCGCGAAGGTCGTCCAGGTTGTCCCGTTCCAGACACCCAGGCGACTGACAGGGGTCGCGCCGGTCGACGAGAAATTCCCTCCGACCACCACCTGACCTTGGTACTCCGCAAGTGCGCGAACCGTGGAGTTGAGCCCGTCCCCGGCCGGGTGGAACATGGCTCCGTCCCACCGCACCACGTTGACGGCGGGGGTCCCGCTCACCGAGGTGAACGTGCCACCGATCCACAGCTCGGAACCCGACGCGAGGAGAGCCCCGGCGCCCGTCGTCCCGATGCCCGAGAGCCCGGTGCCGAACGAGTACCACTCGTCATTCGCCCAGGTGATCAAACCGCGAGCCGGTACGTCATCGAAGAACAGGAAGGTGCCGCCGATGATCAACGATCCCTGGTAGACCGTGAGCGCTTGCACCGCGGTGTCGTTTGGATACAGCGCGGTGACGTCGCGATACGGAGACCAGTTGTCGCCGTCCCACGCGGCGATGCCTCCGACCGGCATCGTCCCGATGTTTCGAAAGCTCCCCCCGACGATGAGGTCGCCCTCGTACTCGTGAAAGGCGTAGACCACTCCATCCGTTCCGACCGGAAACGGGCGCAGCGAGATCCCGTCCCAGATCGCGAGACCTCCGGCCTCCTCGCCGTCCACCGTATCGATCGCGCCCCCGAGAACGAACTCGTTGCCGTACCGCGCGACCGCGAGCACCCGCCCGGAGAGCCCCGGACCGACGTTGCTCCACCCGGTTCCGTTCCAGGATACGATGGACTCGAGTTCCCGCTCTCCGGAGGCCGAGAATCCTCCC
>JAGQRC010000747.1 GCA_020425835.1 Planctomycetota bacterium
TCAGGGCGACGACTCTGGAGTTCGCGCGGCCTGCCAGCGCTCGAGGAACTTCTCCGCCTGGAGGGTCCAGGCACTGTTCGGACCGGTGCGCTCGCGAAGGGTATCGACGCTCGTGTGCAGGACGCGACCCGCTTCCTCGCGCTCGCCATTCTCGAGGAGCGCCGCGCCGAGGAACGAGCTCGCGCGGGCGACATAGGCGTGGCCCTGTCCGTAGCCGGTGGCGTAGGCGTCGACCGCCTCTCGAAGAACGCCCACACTCTTCTCGGTCTGCCCCATGTCGAGGAGGATTCGCCCGTAGACGAAGCGACTCAGGGCGACGCGACTGTCATCGGCGCGGAACAACCGCTCGCGACGCACCAGCGCGTCGCGCATGAAACGCTCGGCGTCGTCGTAGTTGTGTTCCCCGTAGAGCGTGTAGCCAATGTTGTGCATCGAGAGCGCAATGAGGGGATGGTCATCCGGCAAGACCTTGCGACGAATCGCCAACGCCTCGTCGTACAGGGGTCGCGCCTCCGCGAATCGTCCCCGTTCCAGGAAGACGCCGGCGAGCCCCTCGAGGCTCACCGCCGTGTCCGGATGACCGTCGGGATAGAGTGCGCGTCGCATCGCGAGCGCCTCTCGGTGAAGCGTCTCCGCTTCGTCCAGGTGATCGCGACTCCGAGCGAGTTGTGCGGCGAGATTGGCGATCGCTCGCGCCGTCTCCGGATGATCACCGTCGTGCGCCCGCCGCAGAATGGCGGCGGCTTCTCGGTAGCAGTCGAGCATTCGGTTGCGATCACCCACGTCGGCGAGGGCGAAGCCCAGCGCCTGGAGTCCCGCCGCGAGGTTGGGATGATCGGGACCCAAGACCTTCCGCTGGATCTTCACCGCCTCGTCCGCCAGCGCGACGGCGGCCTCACGCTCGCCGAGCGTGGTCTTCACTCCGGACAGAACCTGGAGGGAGACACTCAACAGGTAGTGGTCCGGGGGAAGCTGTTCGCGGCGAATCTCGACGACGCGTTCGAGGAGCGATGCGGCTTCCTCGACCCGTCCGCGGTCCTGGAGGAATCGACCGAGATTGTGCAGGACGAGCGCGGCCTGGAGCGATCGCTCGCCATCGTGCTCGGACACCATGGCGAGCGCGGTCCGGTAGCACTTCTCCGCTTCCTCGTACTGGCCGCTGCGCTTGAGCGCGAGACCCAGCTCGTTCCAGGCCAACGGCTCCCCCGCGGCGATCGGATCGTCGGCTGCTCGACGCATGGCGAGCGACTCTCGCAGGGCCGCGACCGCCTCCTCCAGCCGACCGAGTCCACCGAGCACGCTCCCGAGAAGCGTCAACGACGCCGCCTCCCTCGGGTGCCCCTTCGGGAGGGCTCGGCGAACGTGCTCGAGGGCGAGCCGGGCGAAGGTCTCGGCTCGATCCTCGTCGCCCATCGCGTGGTACACGCTCCCGATGGTGTTGGCGATGCGCGCGGCGACCTCCGGACGGTTGCCGAGATCGGACTCCAACCGTTGCGCCGCCTCCTCGAGGATCTCGCGTAGCACGGTGACGTCGCGACCTCGCGCGATCTCCGGGGTCACCCCTGCGAGCATCCGCTCGAGGAAGTCGACGGTCGCGCCGGCGATCTCCTCCTGGCGACGCGCATCGTCGAGCGCCGCACTCTCCCGGCGATAGGCCCCGTAGGACAACGCGAAGCCGAGGGCCAACGCCGACACCACGACCACGGCACTCGACACGAGCGCGAGGTTGCGGCCGACGAACTTGCGCGTCCGATAGAGCCATGTGTCGGGACGCGCACTCACGGGACGATGGTCGAGGTAAGCACGGAGATCTTCGGCGAGCAGCTCGGCGGTGGAGTAGCGCCGCGACGACTCCTTGCGCAACGCCTTGAGCACGATGTTGTCGAGATCGCCGCGCAACGCGCGACGCCATCGACGCAGCGAGTGGGGATCGCGCTCGGTGCGAGCGGTCGGCGCGGGACCGCTGTCGACGCCGCGAGTCGTCCTCGTCTGGGTCAACGCGTCACTCGGTCGCAGCGGCTGTTGCTCGCAGACGGCGCGCTCGCACTCCTCGCGCGCTCGACTGGTGAGACGATACGGCGCGGAGCCGGTCAGCAGCTCGAACAGGATCACACCCAACGAATAGACATCGCTCGCGGTGGTCAGCGACTCCCCGCGGATCTGCTCGGGACTCGCGTATCGCGGCGTCAGCAGTCGACGCTCGGGAACCGTCAGCTCGACGGTCGCGAGCGACCCTTCCGACGAGAGGAGGCGAGCGATGCCGAAGTCGAGGAGCTTCACCCGCCCCTCGACCGTGACCAGGATGTTGCTCGGCTTGAGATCGCGATGGATGACCGTGTTCTGGTGCGCGAACTGAACCGCGCCGCAGACTTCTTGAAACAGCGCCAAGCGGCGCTTGACCGGGAGCCGCTGCCGATCGCACCAGCTGTCGATCCGCTCGCCGTCGACGTATTCCATCACGAAATAGGGGAAACCGTCTTCGGTTTCGCCCGCGTCGATCATCTGGGCGATGTACGGATGCTTGCCCAGCGCCGCCTGAAACTGCATTTCATCGTGAAAGCGGTGCAGGATGATTTCACTATCCATGCCGCGGCGGATCAACTTG
>JAGQRC010000748.1 GCA_020425835.1 Planctomycetota bacterium
GGGCGGGGTCTCGGTCGAGCGACGGGAGCGCTGCGGAAGGACGCGTCGGGTCAGACCTCTCGACGCTCGAGCTCCGCCTGCAACAGGGAGAGCCCCCGGAGCACACGCTTGGAGTTCCCGCTCGAGTGAGTGGCCATCGCCCACGTCCAAATGCCCAGTGTCCAGTAGATCAGGCAGGTCGCGATCAACAGGAGCACGTGGTCCCGGTTCGAGAAGTCCATGAGACTCAGGAAGGCGACGAGGCCGCCGACATCCATGGCGACCGCGATCGCGACGAGGACCTTCGTGTAGATCGCATTGCGCTCGATCTGATCGAGCGTGACTTGGCGTACGGCGTCGAGACGTTCCTTCATGACTGTTTCCCTTCAGGGGCTGGACCCGTTCGGAGTGTGTGGAGAGCGTAGGCGAGGCGAGACTTGACCGTGCCCAGCGGGATGCCGAGCACCGCCGCGACATTCTGCAGAGGCAGCTCTTCCAAGAAGTGGAGCACGATCACCGTCCGGCAGTTGGGACTGAGGACGTTCAAGAGGCCCTCGATCCATTCCCGGTCCGGTGGAGGCTGCGGCGTCGCCGCCTCGCGGTCGAAGTGCTGCTGATACTCCTCGAGTCTCTCGGCTTCGCGAGATCGCTTCGAGACTCGACGTAGAGCCGCACGCGTCGCGATGCGGTACATCCACGGTCGGAACAGCTCGGGCTCCCGCAACGATCGAAGGCGCCGGTACAGGAGGAGGAACACATCCTGGACCAGATCCTCGGCCTCCTCCGCTCGACCGGTCAGCCGCGTCAGGTATCGGAACAGCGGCACCTGGATCTCACGCAGGAGGGCGTCGAACGCCTCTCGATCCCCGACCTGGGCCAGGAGAACCCTCTGCACCTCCCGAGCGTCGGACGACAAGCTTCACCTCCCTCCCCCTTCGAGAGACACGGTCGATCGATGGGGTTCGGGTGAATTCCCACATCGACAGAGTGCTCCCGCTCGCGAACGAGCTCGATCCTGTCTCGACGACCCGAGTGTGATGGCACGAGAGTCCCTGGAATGCGACCGCCGTCTCGGGAGGCCCTTCACGCGGATCTTGCCCCGGTTGATCCCGAGGGCTCGGCCGACTACTCTCGACTTGCCGTGGGGAGGCCAGGTCATCGGCCCCTCTCTGCCGCCGAGACGGCCAGGCGAGACGAGCGACCGGTCGAGGAGAATCCCGTTGAAGTACTTCGCCTACGGAACGAACTGCAATCCCGCGGTCCTCGAGCGGAAGGGGATCGCGTTCAGCGACCGTCGGCGCGCCTCGCTGACGGGGTACCGACTGCTGTTCAACAAGCTCGCGCTCCGCGAACGGCTGCCGGACGACATCGGGTTCGCGAACATCGAGGCCGATCCGAACGGAACGGTCGAGGGCATCCTGTACGAGATCTCCGATGCCGATCGTGTGACGCTCGACGAGTCCGAACGGGTCCCCGATCACTACGTGCGCATCGCGGTGACCGTCGACACCGAAGCCGGACCGGTCGAGGGCGAGACGTACCAGGCGCATCCCAGCAAGACGGCGCTCGGGCTGCGTCCGTCCCGCAACTACATCAATCACATGCTCTCGGCGCGCGATTTCCTCTCGCGGCAGTACTACGAGGCGCTCGATGCGGCGCAGACCTATCACGGCGAGTGCGCCACCTGCCACCGCCATCGCGAGGTGATCTTCCTCAGCGAGGATGACCGGCTCCACATGCTCTGTCAGCCGTGTCGCGAAGCGCGGCTCACCTGGGGGACGGCGCGCGGCCGACCGCTGACGATCCCGGAGACGGAGGCGATCATGACCGAGCTCGTCCTCGACAAGCCGGGTTTCCCGTCGATCCAAGAGCTGATCCGCACCGCCATCGCGTCGAGCCTGATCGATCCGTGAACGGTCGTCGCCTCTTCGACGCGTGGTCGGGTCGGTGCGACGACGCGCTCGACGTCATCACGCCGAAGTGCGGGGCCTCGACTTCTCCCGTCACCCACGCCGCTCCAGGAGGATCGCGCGTCCATCCTGCGTGAGCGCGATGGAGGTCTCCCCGTCCCGGTCGCTGCTCCGATGGACCCACCCCCGATCCATCGCCTCTTCCCAGACGGGAAGATGCGGGCAGCTGGTTCGCCACGCGTCCATGACGTCGGCGTACGGTCGACCGCGGTCACCGATCCACTCCAACAAGTCGAGCAGAAGTTCTTCCACGACCACCCCTCCAGGTTCGCGGGTACACGCGGTTTCTCAGCCGCGATGGACGATCCACCGGGCAATCGCCGTGGCCCCGGTCATCGCCGTTCGACCCAGGGGAGACGGGCGCTGTGCCTCGATCCGTCGGGGTGTCGTGGGTATGGGGTTCTCGGAGATCGTGGCCATGGTCGAAGCATGTCGGCTCGCGCTCTCGTGTCTCGTGCTCTCTGTGGGTCGCGGGGACGCCGAAACGCTCCGACCCACGCGATACGGCTCGAAGCAGGCAGTACCGGCGAGGTGTCGCCGCATCGCGGAGTCTCGCGACCCGTTCGCTCGGAGTCGAGAGCCGGTCGCGTCCCGCTCGGCGGATCGCACCGACGAGTCGAGGCTCCCCTCCGACCGATCTCGGAATC
>JAGQRC010000749.1 GCA_020425835.1 Planctomycetota bacterium
TGGCAGAGGACCATGTAGTCGCGCTTCTCTTCCCCACGGTTCCAGCCGGACAGACAGGGGCTGATGAACAACTCGCGGTAGAAGCTGTCGGAGATCAGTCGGTTCAGCTGCCGCTGCCGCGATGGGGGCTGGGGGGACAGGAACACCGTGGCTTCCTGACCGTGCTCCCTCAACTCGAAGCGCTCGTTGGCGTACTGGACGAGCAGGTGAGTCATCAGGAACCGGCGACTCGTCTCGCCGGCGACACTTCGTCCGTTGCCGCGCTCCGGATCCAGCTGCGAGACGTGGAACGAGACGGTCTCCGGCGACGTGTTGTCGTTGAGGAAATGGGGGAGGATCCGGATCGCCGTGTCTCGAATCGCCGACGGGTAGGTGCGACCGTCATCGCACGAGTCGGCGAGAGCGAGCTTGATCAAGTAGCTGACCGGGACGCGGATGTGCGACGTGCCCCCGACGTCGACCCGGAACTCGTGGTGATCGGATCGCAGGGAGCTCTCCGGGTCGCTCTTGTCGGAGCGAAGATCGTTGTCGAACAGCATTCGCGCGAAGGGTCCGAGTGCACGCTCGGGGAAGCGGACCCAACTGTTCTCCCAGACGCCGGAGGAGTCGGCGTCGAGGAACCTCCGGAGTCTCTCGACGGCGGAGGAGGTCGCATCGCCCGCCGCGACGCGCCGCTCGATGTTGGCGAAGTAGCTGGAACTCTCGATCGACAACGGGAGATCGACCGATCGACGAGAGCCGATCACCGCGACTTGGAGTTCGGTCTCGGAGCCGGCCGTGGCGTCGTGCGGACCGAAGGGCAGGGTCTCGGGTCGGTCGGGATCGACACCGAGTCGGCGCAGGGTCTCGAAGGCCGTTCGACTCGCCGGGGGACGGGTGGCGCGGGGAGCAACCAGTGACATGACTCCTCGAGGCCCGAGAGCGTTGGGTTCCGAGCGAGGGCCGACCGAGCAACGACGCTTCGGCCGGAACGGCTCGGGGCGGAGCGCTCTGAGAGGCGCGGGCGGGACGCTAATCGCGTCGTGTGGAGTTCGGTTGAAGATCGGGTGAGAGGTCGGCGGGGACGGTCCCCCGGACCGGGCCGGTCGACGGGGAGATCGCTGCTTCGGAGCCCGACGTCGCACGGTGGCCCGCTTCGACTTGCGACCGAATCGGGTTTCCCAGACGACCGGCTCTTCGGATACTCTGAGCCCATGGACGCGAAGCAGGAGCGAGCAGAAGCGGAGCACGAGCGTGTCGGCCTTGGGGCCGCCGAGGCGGCGCTCCAACGCTGGGTCGACGAGTACGGCGGTCAACTGTACTCCTTGGGTCTGCGCTTCTGCGGCCATCGCACCGAAGCGGAGGATCTCGTCCAGGAGGTGTTTCTCCAGGCCTATCGGGGATGGAGCGGCTACCGCGGAGCGTCGAGCCCGAAGACCTGGCTCTACACGATCGCCGCCCGCGCCTGTCAGCGCATGCAGCGCAAGCGAGCGGGGGAGCCGGATCGCGTCGGCTCGATCGACGAGCTGTTGCCGTTCGGTGAGTCCCGGATCGCGGCCGACCTGTCGGACCAGTCGGACGTGGTGAAGCGGGCGATCCGCGCGGAGGCGCGGGAGCGCGTCGAGTCGGCGATCGCCTCGCTCCCGGACGAGTTCCGGGTGCCGTTGATCCTCAAGGACATCGTGGAGCTGACCGTGCCCGAGGTCGCCGACATCCTGGGGCTCGAGGAGGGGACGGTGCGGAGTCGTGTCCACCGCGCCCGCCTCAAGCTCCGGGCGACCGTCGATGCGTTGATCCCCCGTGCACCCGCCGAGGCGCCGGCGCCGGCCTATTCTCGCCAGGTGTGCCTCGACCTGCTCGATGCCAAGCAGTCCTCCATCGACCGAGGCGTGCCGTTCGACAGTGACGTCATCTGTCAGCGCTGCCGGTCGGTGTTCTCCAGTCTCGACCTCACGCGTGACGTCTGCCGCGACCTCGCCACGGGGGCTCTCCCGCCGGGGCTGCGCGAGCGACTCGCGACGACGTTGGCCCGACCCGCGTGACCGGTTCCGGGGGACGCCGCGAGCCCCCGGTTCGACGATCCGTCGCGGCGCACCCCGCAACCGACGCGGGTGGGGTGCCGGAACTGCGCACCGCGTCGGAGGTTCGAGTATCGGATCCCGGGGGAGCCCAAACCCCCGACTTTCCGGGAGCGATCGCGCTCTCCCGTGTCTCCAACGGATCGAGCCCACGCCATCGACGTGCGGGGTGACCGGAAACAGGAGGTCGGTTCGACATGTTCATGCGGATGATCTACGACGAGAAGCTCGCCCAGGCGGCGTACGTGATCGGTTGTCAGCGATCGGGTGAGGCCATCGTGATCGACCCGGAGCGGGACGTCGATCGGTACATCGCGGTGGCCGAGGAGAACGGGCTCCGGATCGTCGCCACCGCCGAGACCCACATCCACGCCGACTTCGTCTCGGGCTCCCGAGAGCTGGCGGAGAAGGGGGCCAAGGTCTACGTCTCCGACGAGGGTGACGCGGACTGGAAGTACCAGTGGCTCGATCAGCGATCCGGTGGCGGTTCGTACGCGTACCAGCTGCTGCACGACGGAGACACCTTCCTGATCGGCA
>JAGQRC010000750.1 GCA_020425835.1 Planctomycetota bacterium
CTTCGAGTTCCGACGGGTGCGCTGGGCGCAGGAAGCTCGGACTCTCGGCCGGAATGAGTTTTTCAACGGACTGCTAGCCTTCAGCGGTCGGCGAAGCCGCTCACCTCACAGCAGCTGCAAGGCTCGCTCGGCAGTTCCGCCCAGCGTCGTGCGAAACCCGATGCCTTCGACGAGTCGTCGGATTCGAAGGGATCACCGCTACCCGCGCTCGATCCTCCTTCGACCGAGGCGATGCCCGCGCCCGCGAGATCGGCCCGGATTCCCGGGATGACCGAGGCGAGGTAGCGACCGGGGCACACCGTGTCCGCCAGCCCGCCCGAGACGCGTCGCTCGCTGTGGGTGTAGACGCGATCGAGCTGCACGTGGTGAGTGCGGCAGAGCTGCAGGAGCAATCGCTCGAGCGTCGCGAGCTGCGCAGTCGTCGGCTTCGAGCGCTGGAAGTTCCCGATCACCGCGATGCCGATGTTCCCCTTGTTCAGCCGTGGATTCCCTGCGTGCGCGCCTTGGAAGCGAAGCGGTCGACCCTCCCAGACCTCGCCATGCGGGTCGATCAGGAAGTGGTAGCCGATGTCGGCCCACCCGCGCTGTCGTTGGGCGTAACGTTGTTGTCGACGGAGGTACTCGCGCACCTCACCGACGTCCTCGACGTCGGGCGACCCCGCCTCGCCGGTGTGGTGAATGGTGATCGCCTGCACCTTGCCCATCGCATCGGCGTTGCGACGCATCGGGCGCGCTCCCCACTCGCGTCGCGAGTGCACGGCGATCTGCGGAATCACCTGCGGCTCGTCGGGAGCCTCGGCGGCCGGCTTCGGGCTCTCGACCACATGCGTTGCGGCCGGCATCTCATCGACAGCGGGGAAGACCTTGTCCCGCCAGTAGGTGACCTCGCGGGACCGCTCGTCGAGGGCGCGCGCGAACTCGGCATATCGGGCCGCGCCTTGATGGTCATGGAAACGATCGCACAGCAACTCGAGCAAGAAGGCGGTCTTCGCGCGCAGCCCGCTGGCGGGCTGGTAGGCGAACGCACGCTCGAGGACTTGGTGCGCGTTTCGGAACGAATGGAGCTCGAGGTAGGACTCGCCTTGGTAGTGGAGCGCGGGGCCGTAGTGCGGCGTTCCCTCGAGGGTGGTGGCCGCGTCCTGGAGATAGCGCAGTGCGCGATCGGGATTGCCGGATGCGAGTTCGCACCGCCCCAGCCCGAGGAACGCGAGTCCGCGAATCAACGGGGATTGGCTCGAGTCGGTGACCGATGCGAAGGAAGCCGTTGCGGCTTGCAGGTCTCCCTCGCGGTAGAACTGTTCACCGTGCTCGATCGCGGCAGAAGTGGCGACGGGGCTCCGCGAGGCGCAGCCGGTGACGACGGCGACGCCGAACAGAACGAGGATGACACTCGGACGGCGGGCGAGACCGAGGATCGAGTGACAACCGGACATGTGGTCGGGGTTTCCCTCCCGTCGCGACGCGGAGCGGGAGACTATCAGAGCTTAGGGTGGAACTCAAAGAAAGAAGTCGACGGCGACACCCGGGAGCGGACCCCGCTTCCCGGGATCGGCTCGTCAACATGTTCAGTGTTTGTTAGCCTCGGCGCCCGGCCGGGCGTGGAGCGCCGGCGTCGAACGGGAGGCGTCGATGATCGAGCGTTCACCACCGTCGTTGGACGAAGTCCTGACCGACATCCGTCGCCGCGTCGCGGATCGCGGTGAGATTCGGGCGATCGAGACCCTGCCCGCGCGATCGGCGACGCCGACCGAGCGACCGCCCGCGCTGCACGAGAAGATCCTCGACCATCTCCAGCAGACGGGAGTGTGGCCGCTCTATCGACACCAAGGGCGAGCGATCGATGCGGTGCTCCATGGCCGACACGTGGTGGTCGCTTCCTCGACCGCGAGCGGCAAGACCTACTGCTACAACCTTCCGGTGCTGGACGCGGTTCTGCGCGGACAGAATGCGTACGCCCTGTATCTCTTTCCGACCAAGGCGTTGGCGCAGGATCAAATGCGAACGCTCGGCAGGTTGATCGAGGGGTTGGGCGTCCGGGCGGAGGCGGGGATCTACGACGGGGACACCGAGCCGGTGGTTCGCCAGCGGTTGCGGAAGAACGGTCGGATCGTGTTGACCAACCCCGACATGCTGCATGCGGCGATCCTCCCGCACCACGGCGGTTGGGCGGGGCTCTTCGGAAACCTGAAGTATGTTGTCGTCGACGAGATGCACACGCTGCGCGGAATCTTCGGTTCGCATGTCGGGAACGTGTTGCGGCGCCTGCGACGCATCTGCCGGCACTACGGCTCCGACCCGATCTTCATCGGCGCGTCGGCGACGATCGCCAACCCGGGCGAGCACGCGTCCCGGTTGATCGGGGTCGACTTCGAGGTCGTCGATGAGGACGGTGCCCCGCGCGGCGCGAAGACCTACGTGTTGTGGAACCCGCCGCTGTTCACGCGCGACGATGGGACCAGCTTCCGGAAGGGGGCGCCCTCGGTCGCGGTGCGTCTCCTCCCCGAACTCGTGCGCCGCGGCGTGAAGACGATCTGCTTCCCGCCTCCCCGCAACACCGACGAGATGCTCCTGCGCTACTTCCGGGAACGTGCT
>JAGQRC010000751.1 GCA_020425835.1 Planctomycetota bacterium
GATCGTCGAGGATGTCCATCGCTTCCTCTACTCGGGCCACGACAGTGAGACCGTCCGGTTCGTCGAGGAGCTTCGCGGCGCGCATCTCGCGCGCGAGGCGGCCGTCCCCGTGCTGCGCGCCGCGGGTCGGGTGCCGTGGGAGACCGACCCCTTCCTCGTGCTCTCCGGCGTCGAGGTCGGTTTCTCGCCGCTGGTCGACCGACAGGCCGAAGAACTCGCGGCCGCGGCCCCGGAAGGAATCGAGGGAGACCCGAGCCGTCGCGATCGTACCGACCTCGTGACGCTCAGTATCGACAACCCGCACACCGAGGAGATCGACGATGCTCTGACGTTCGAACGCATAGCGTCGGGTTGTCGGGTCGGGATCCACATCGCCGATGCCGCCGCACTGGTCTCGCCGGAGGGCGCCATCGATGAAGCGGCGCGAGAGCGCGGACTGACCGTCTACTTGCCCACGGGCATGACGCCGATGCTCCCGAAGACGATCGGTTGCGAGCTCGGGAGCCTCGTCGGCGGCGAGCGGCGACGGGCGGTGAGCTTGTTCATCGACTTCGACGCGGCCGGCGAGCTCGTCGGTTCGCAGCTGGAGCGGACCTGGATCCGCGTCGATCACCGACTCGACTACGACCAGGTCGACGAGTGGTTCGCCACCGGTGCGGGCGAGTCGGCCACCGCGGTCGGAGCGGAGCTCCGCGCCCTCCGGGATCTCGCGCAGCATCTGTGTCGTCGACGTCTCGAGCAGGGTGCGCTCTCGTTGGATCGACGAGAGTTGGAGCTGCGCGTCGCGCACCAGGGACGGCGCCCGAAGATCGAGTGCGTCGTCCGCCACGGCGGATCCGACGCCCACGTCCTCGTTCGCGAGTTCATGGTCCTTTTCAACCAGCGCGTGGCGGAGACCGCGTCGCTGAACACGCTGCCGTGGATCTACCGCGGCCAGGATGCGCCTTCGCAGCCATGGCCGTCGCTCCCGGATGGCGGCTACGATGTCGTCACGGCCGATGGGATCTTCAAGACGATGAAGCCGTCGAGGTCATCCTCGGAGCCCCGACCCCACTCGAGTCTCGGTGTCCCGACCTATACCCAGTGCACGTCGCCGCTGCGGCGCTACATCGACCTCTTGCTCCAGCGGCAACTCGTCGCCCACCTCGAGGGTCGATCCCTTCCCTACGGCGTCGACGCGCTTCGCGTGGCGATGGAGCGGGGGGATCGGATCGCCAAGGAGCGCGCTCAGCTGGAGCGGGAGTCCAAGCGCTTCTGGTCGCTGGAGTATCTCCAGCGGACGGCGAAGGAGGCGATCCTCGAAGGGGTGATCGTCCGCAAGGAGTACGACGATTGGCTCGTGGAGCTGACCGAGTCGACGATCCGAGGGGCGCTTCCGCCGCCGGAGAGCGCGGACGCAGCGGACAGCGCGGCAGAGGCCCTTCCCGAACTCGGGCCCGGGTCTCGTGTGCGCGTTCGTCTCGCCGAGGTGCACCCGAAGTCGGGACGGCTCCGACTCCGTCTCGTCCCTACTGCTTGAGCTCGAAGGTCTTGTCTCCGACGACCAGTGTTCCCCATACGCCGTCGTGACCGGAAGACTCACCATCCAGTCGGACCTGGCCCGACCCCTTCGTTCCACGAACCTGGAAGATCACGACCTTCTTCTCGTCGCGCTCGAGCGCATCGAGGTCCAGCTCGCACTCCTCGATCTCGCCGAGTTGCTCCACCACCACCGGATCGTGGGTGATCATCCCCTTGAGGGACGACCAGGCGAACCAGAGCAACCCCGCACAGCCGCCGAAGAAGAGGAGGATGCAGAGGGCGACGACGATCAGGATGACTTTGGTCTTCTTTTGCACGGAACCGCTTTCAAGAGGGCGATCGGATCGGGAGGATACGGGATTCGCAACGCCGTGTCAGGTCGTGTCGATCCCGCACGGTCGGGAGAGGGGAGAGTCGCATGGAAACACCCGAGACCGTCATCATCTACCAAGGCCAGCTCTCCGCCGTCAAAGAGGCGCACTCCGCCCTCCAGGCGGCGGGCGTGAACGCGGCGATCCTGCAGCCGGGGTGCTTCTCCAACACCTGAAACACGAGTCTCGCCGTCGCGGTCGCGACGGAGGACTTGGAGTCTGCGCACTCCGTTCTGTTGAACTGGGTTTCGGAGGGCGACCCGTCGTTCCTCCATGTCGTGGATCACGACTCCGGTGAGGACCTCGCGTGTCCCGCGTGCGGCGAGACATCGCCGCCGGGGAGCGAGCACTGTGTCGAGTGCGGTCTTCGGATCGGTTGAGGAGGACTCGTGGATCGACGGACGTTCATCACGCGGACGGTGGCGACGGGTGCCGCGATCGGTCCGCTCGCTGCGGCGGCACAGGCGATGGCGGACGACGCTGCCGATCCGGCCGCGACCAGATTCCGGCTCGCGTACGCACCGCATCCCGGGATGTTCCGTCACCACGCGGGTGATGGCATCGTCGACCAGATCCGTTTCGCCGCCGACCAGGGTTTCCACGCCTGGGAGGACAACGGCATGCTCGGCCGCGAGGTCGCCGAGCAGGAGCGCATCGGGAGCGTGTTGCGCGAGCTCGGCATGACCATGGGTGTCTTCG
>JAGQRC010000752.1 GCA_020425835.1 Planctomycetota bacterium
AGGGTCGACTCGAGATCGACACCGAGTTGAAGGGGCTCGACCGTCTGCAGCGCAACATCGAGTCATCCTCCAACAAGATCTCCCTGGCGTTGATCGTCTCGGCGATCCTCGTCTCGAGCTCGCTCGTCGTCGCCAACCAGATCGGGCCGACCTGGCACGGCGTGTCGGTGTTGGGGCTCTCCGGCTACGTGCTGGCCGGGTTGATCGGCGTGCGGATCGCCTGGGCGACGATCGGTCGGTTCTGATCCGAGGCCGGGGCGGAGCGGCCGTCTCCGCGCCCGCTTGACCGGGTTCGGGCGCGGTCCTACGATTCCCGATCGCTCGCTCCGACCGCTCCCGGTGAAGAGCCGTGGTGAGACTCACTCCGACCGGAGCCCGCGCTCCGACGGCGAGAAACGCCCCTGAACGCTTCGAAGGATGATCGCGTGAAGCCTCCGTACATGATGGCGCTCGAACGACGGACCGAGGTCCCCCGGGAGAAGCGAGTCTTCTTCGAGGTCTTCGGCTGCCAGATGAACAAGCTCGATTCCGAGTTGATGCTCGAGTCGCTGACCAGCAGCGGCTACGCATTGACGCACGATGTCGATGAGGCGGGGGTGATCGTCTACAACACCTGCTCGATTCGGGAGAAGGCGGAGGAACGGGCGTACTCGAGACTGGGATCGTTCAAGAAGCGCAAGGCGCGCGACCCGAATCTGGTGATCGCCTTGACCGGGTGTGTGGCCCAACACCATCAATCGGACCTCCTCGCGAAGTTGCCGCATGTCGACATGATCGTCGGTACGCGGGAGTTCCACCGTTTGCCGAGCATGATCGAAGCGGCCCGACAAGGGGCGGAGCCGACGGTTGCGACGGAGCTCGACTCCCCGCTCGAGTTCCACCGATCGCGCAATCTCGGACCCTCGAGGACCCAGGCGTACGTCTCGGTCATGAGAGGGTGCGACCAGGTCTGCTCCTACTGCATCGTCCCGACGACTCGCGGCAAGGAGGTCTCGCGGCCCCCCGAGGTCATCCTCGACGAGATCCGTCGCCTCGCGGCCGACGGCGTTCGCGAGATCACGTTCCTCGGCCAGACCGTCAACTCCTACGGCAAGCGGCTCGGTGACGGCATCGGCCTGCACACCTTGCTCTACGGTGTCGAGGAGATCGGCGGCATCGAGCGGGTGCGCTTCATCACCTCGCATCCGCGCTACATGCGCCCGAAGCTCATCGATGCCATGGCGAGTTGCGAGAAAGCGTGTGAGTACCTCCACCTTCCCGTGCAGTCCGGTTCGAGTGCGGTGCTCGCACGGATGAAGCGCACCTACGACCGCGACTTCTTCCTCAAGGTCGTCGACCGACTCCGGTCGAGCATCGCGAACTTCTCGCTCGCGACCGACTTCATCGTCGGGTTCCCCGGGGAAACCGATGACGAGTTCGAGGAGTCGATGTCCCTGGCGCGAGAGGTCGGCTTCGACCATGGCTACGTCTTCAAGTACTCCCCGCGGCCGGGGACCGTCTCCCATCGCATGGTCGATGACGTTCCGGACGATGTGAAGAAGGAGCGCAACAACCTGCTCCTCGCCGAGGTGCTCCGGACCGCGCAGATTCGGAACGAGTCCTGGGTGGGCCGGACCGTCGAGATCCTGACCGAGGGGCCGTCGAAGAACGATCCGAGCCGGTTCACCGGTCGGACGCGCGATCACCGGATCGTCTCCTTCGCTGCCGATGCGTGCGAGCCGAGCGGGATGTTCCAACGCGTCCGGGTGGACCGCGCCACCGGCACGAGTCTGTGGGGGACCAAGGTCGATGCGCCGACCGCGAGTCCGCGGGACCCCAAGCCGCGGTTCGGGAGCGATGCCTGAGGGGAAGCCCGCCAAGAGGCGCCCCGCGCCTTCCGCTTCCGCGTTCATGATGCGAGCGATCGACCTCGCCGATCGGGGTATCGGGTTCGTGTCGCCGAATCCTCCGGTCGGTGCGGTCGCCGTCCGTGATGGAGAGATCGTCGCTGAGGGGTACCACCATCGTTTCGGCGCCCCGCACGCCGAAGCGAACCTGATCGCTTCCGTTCCCCCTCGCGTTCTCGTCGGTGCGGATCTCTACGTCACGCTCGAGCCCTGTGCGCATCACGGGAAGACGCCGCCTTGCACGGACGCGATCATCGATGCGCGGTTTCGCTCGGTGACCTATGGTGTGGAGGACCCCAACCCCCTGACGCGGGGCAAGGGACCGACGCGGCTCCGCACGGCCGGCATCGAAGTGGAGTGTGGCGTCGAGGCGATCGCGATTCGCCGGCAGCTCGCTCCCTACCTCCGCTGGATTCGCAGCGGTTTGCCGCTGGTCACCGCGAAGTGGGCGATGACGGCCGACGGTCGCATCGCCACCTCGAGCGGCGACGCACGCTGGATCTCGTCCGAGGCGATGCTCGATCGCACTCGTGCGGAGCGCGGACGGTACGACGCGATCTTGATCGGCAGCGGAACGCAACGGGCGGACGACCCGCGACTGACGAGTGGCGGGAGCGCGGCGCGCGAGCCACTGCGCGTCTTGCTGAGTTCCTCGTTCGAGCTGGAGGACGAGGAGCGCCTTCCCACGACGATCGGTGAAT
>JAGQRC010000753.1 GCA_020425835.1 Planctomycetota bacterium
GATCTCGAGTTGGAGCGGGCGGTGTTCCTCGCGACCGCCGAGGGGGTCAGCGACAACTGCTTCTGCGCCCTCGGCGCTCCGCCGGTCGAGCCCGTCTTCTACACCCCGGCGTTGATCCCGGTGCCCGCCGTGACCACGTGCGGCGCGGTCACCGTCGGCGCGCCTCAGCTCCCGGGTGCCTACACCCTGTCGATGACGGAAGAGTCAGGACACGTCGGCGATGAGGTCCGCGTGCTGGTGCAACTCGACGTCGAGAACTCCGGCGCGACCGGATGGTCTTTCGGCGTGTGTCACGATGACGCGCTCGCCGCTGTCGTCGGCATCGAGCAGGGTGTCGACCTCGTCTCACTCGCACCGGAGTTCTACACGACAGCCGTGTACGACAGCGGCTGGACGACGAGCGTGGTCATCGAGGTCGGCAACCCGGCGGGCATGATCCCTCCCGGTGAGGACTACGAGCTCTATCGTGTGACCTACGCGCTTCTCGATGAGGGAACCACCGAGCTCTGCTTCTGCGACCTCGCCTCGACATCGGTCTCCGTGACCGACGAGACCGACACAGCGATCGCGCCGTCCACGGAGTGCGGCTCGCTGTCCGCCGACTACCTTCCGATCGATTGCGCCGCCGTCGACCTCGTGCCCAACCCGATCCGCGTTCGCTGGCTGACGCTCGACGACGACGGCAGTGCCCTCGTCCAACCCGGCACACTGATCGACCTCGAGATCTCGAACGAGGACGACGAGCGGGTCCAGGTCGAGGCGACCGCGGTCTTCTCGGCGCGAGGTCAGACTTCGTCGATCGATCTCGGTCGACGGCGGCTCCGGCCCGGACTCGGCGATCTGGTGACCATCGATCTCGCGACCCTCGGTGCCGATCTCGAGGGGCTCGACTTCTCCGCCTGCCTCTACGTCGAGGTTCGCGCCACCGATGGTCGGGGCAATCTCGTGGGACGCGCGCTCTCTCTCCCACTCTTCTGTCACCGGCAGACCAACGGCTCGGCTCCGTCGCTGACCCACATCTACGGCGCGAAGGCTCGTCGCGAGCTGTATCGCGCCGGCGACCTGACCGGTCGGATCTATCCGCTCGGCGATCCCGTCCCGCCGCAGGTGCTCGGCGTCTTCGACGGAGGCAACGGCGAGTGGGAGCCGGATGGCGACGGGCCGTCGCTCCCGGGGCCGGGCGGCTACACCGACTTTCCGCGCTGGGAGTTCTGCATGCGCTGGGTCTACGAGTCGATCGACTCCGGGTTCGGTGAGGACCACTACACGAGCGGGAGCCTGATGAAGGCGCGGGGGATGCACGTCGAGATCGACCACGCCAACTGGCCGGCGCCGAAGACCTTCTACTGCAACAAGGACAATGGCTGCTTCAGCTTCTACGCGGCCGAGAACAGCGGCTTCCACGTCACGATCTTCGCGGAGTCTCGGCTCGGAGAGGATGACGATCTGACGGTCAAGGCGTTCGAGAGCAAGTACGACGCGGACCACGAGACCGATAGCCCGCCCCAGTGGACCTTCGTCGCCAATCCCGGAGGAATGCCGAGACGCGTCTACTACCAGAACCAACCGTCGGAGATCTCGAACCTGATGGCGTTCGGGAGCTTCGTGGTCCACTGGGTCGACCACCAGACCTCGCCGGGGCTGCAGGGGCCGCGGAATCTCTTCCTGCTGACCCAGGTGTGCCCGAGCGGAAGCGGCGGATCGTGCCAGTCGCAGCACTACGCCTACATCGCTCCGGGATCCTCCAACCGGAAGTTCCTCGTCGGGCACGAGGTGGGACACTGGATCCACCGACAGTGGTCGGAAGACTCGATGGGGTACAACGACTTCACCTGGTCCGCCAACTCATCCGATCCGGACTGCGCCTTCGTCGGCATGGGGGACCACGCGATGCGCTCGAAGGAGTACTCCGTGGCCGGGTTCATCGAGGGCTTCGCCCACTTCATCTCCGCGCTGGCCTGGAACGACCACTCCCAGACGGGAGGACTGTTCAAGTACTACAAGGAGATCGCAGATCCGGCGTATGCGGACATGGCGGCCGACGACTGGCGCGTCGATCTCGAAGGCGCGGGGCCGAGCCCACTCGGCGGTGTGAGCGCCTGGATGGACAACATGTGCACCGTGCACGACGGTCACTCGGTCGAGATGGACTGGCTGCGGTTCTTCTGGGACTACCGCACCAACGCCGGTGTGAAGCCGTCGCATCACGACATCTTCGAGCACGTCCGCCACATGCACCTGTTCCACCCCTGGAGCGACAACTACGGCGCCTACGACCAACTGCTCGAGGCGATCGAGGACGCGGCGCTCGGGCAGGGCGCTTTGATCGATCGCTGGGAGGACTTCGCGGAGGAGAACGGAGTGGATCAGTGAGACGAAGACCCCAATAGCTCGAAGCGGAACGTGTACGGTACCCTGGGCGCCGTACACGTTCTTCTACTTCTGGAGGCGACGCCTCGAAGTCTCGAACCGTCCGCTCGAGAGCGGTCTCTCGACGAACTCCTACCTCTTCGCCGGCGCGCGATACTCGGGGAGCTTCTCGGCCGGCGTCGTCTCGAGCGCCTTCAACGCGATCTCCACCGCGCGC
>JAGQRC010000754.1 GCA_020425835.1 Planctomycetota bacterium
CCCGACGCTCTTCCGATCTCTCCTCGCTTTCGGTCGCACCGCCCGCCGGATCTCGCGCTCGGTCGAGAAGCGGATCGACTCCCGGCCCCCGTCTCCGGTCGTCAACCGGCCCAGAGTACTGACTTCCCGATCACCCCTGTTAGGATGCCCCGGCGCATGCGCCGTCCCGTCCTGTCGACTTGGGGTGTGACCTCTTGGATTTCTCACCGATCGCTCGTCCCACGCCGTCACTCGAAGGGTCCTCCCGGAGTGTCGCTCCGCGGAGCGCCGAGACGGTCATCGTCGGGGGTGGCTTCGCTGGGGTGGCGACCGCCTGGGCGCTCGCCGAGCTCGGTCGAACCGACACCGTCCTGATCGAGAGGGAGCGGACCTGCGGCGCGCACTCGTCCGGCCGCAACGCGGGGATGATCCGTACGGCGGTGGAGGATCCTGCGATCGCAGTCCTGGCGCGAGAGAGTCGGGCGATCCTCGAGAAGTGCTCGACGGATCCCGACTTCCCGCCGATCCCGTTCCATCGCCATGGTTCGTTCCTGCTGGGAGCGACCGATCGGATTCCGGCCGAGGTGCGGGAGGCGGGCGACCACCGTTTCATCTCCATGGCCGACGCGGCCCATCGCGTCGCGCTCCTCGACGGGCTCGAGGAGGCGCCGGTACTCTGGACGCCCGGCGACGGGATCGTCGAGACCCACGCGTATCTCGAGCAGCTTCTCGCTCGTTGTCGCCGCGCCGGCGTCCGCGTCGTCTCGGGGACCGTCGCGAAGCGAGCGTGCGTCGAGGAAGGGCGAGTGCAAGGCGTCGAGCTCGATGACGGGCGCTTGGTCTGTCGAAACCTCGTCGTCGCGGCCGGGGGATGGTGCGCGGAGTGGGGCGCGCGGAGCGGGTTGCCGATCCGCTTGGAGCCTCGACGACGTCACATCGTCTGCACGGAGGATCTACCCGGGCTCTGTTCGGACGGTTGGCCTTGGGTCTGGGACCTCGACTCCGGGTTCTACTTTCGGCCGGAGTCGTGTGGCCTGTTGTGGAGCCCCTGCGATGAGCGGCCAGATCACCCAGGCCTTCCCGTCCGTGACCCGGACTGCGCCGAGTGGCTCGCCGAGAAGATTGCCGACGTGGTGCCTCGGGCCGGTCGGCTCCGGGTGGTCCGAACCTGGGCCGGGCACCGAACCTTCGCCCCGGATTCCCGCTTCGTTCTCGGCGCGGATCCGCGGGCGGAGGGCTGGTTCTGGGCGGCGGGATTGGGAGGACACGGCGTGACGGTGGCGCCGGCAGTGGGTCGGCGCGTCGCGGGCGACATCGTGAACGCCGCGAGTCCGGAGCCGGAGTTCGCGTTCCGTGCCGGGCTGATCCCCGAGGACCGCGGCGACCACAGGTCAGAAGTGACGCCGGAGCGATCGACGACGAGGAGGACGGGATGAGTTCGCCGGACCCGACGCAGTGGAGCTCGAGGTTGCTCGAGTTGAGGTTCGACGTGCGCGCGGTTCTCGCCGAGCGAGAGGTTCCGTTGTCCGAGGTGCTCGAGTATGGCGTCGGGAGCGTGATCGACTTAGGATCCGCCGACTCGATCGAGGCGCGGGTCCGTTTGGGGGACTCCGAGATCGGACGCGGCTCGATCGTGGTGATCGCGGAGGCGGGTCGGGAGCCCGGTGGGGTCTCGCCGGGTAACGAGGAAGCGACCGACGTACCACCGCGGTTCGCCGTCCGGTTCGACCAGATGCACGCCGACTCGATCGACGGATGGCGGGGCGCGATCGCCGACTGGATCGGTCAGAGGTTCGACCGCGATCCAAAGTGAGATCTTCCGCACCAAGCAGATGCCCTGACCGGGTCGTCGGGGCCTTCGTACTCGGTTTCCTTTCGATGGGCAGTGTGAGCGTCATGCCGAAGGCCAAGGACAAGAAGAAGAAAAAGAACAAGCCGATGATCGCCGACAGCGCCGACCGCTACGTCTACTACCAGAAGGCGGTGCAGGTCCCGGAGGAGGACGTCGCTTTCATGCAGCGTGTCTTCAAGGACGAGTTCGGCTCTCGTCCGAAGACCCTCCGCGAGGACTTCTGCGGTACGGCGCTCTGCGCCTGCTCATGGGTCGAGGCGGGCAAGGACAATCGGGTCTGGGGAGTCGATCTCGACCCGGAGCCCATCGAGTGGGGCAAGAAGCACAATCTGTCGCAGCTCAATGATGAGCAGCGTTCGCGAGTCACGCTGATCGAGGGCAACGCGATGGATGGCGGAACTCCGCCGGTCGACGTCGTGACGGCCTTGAACTTCTCCTACTACTGTTTCCGTGAGCGGCAGGAGCTTCTTCGCTACTTCCGCGCCGCGCATTCCAATCTCGGCGATCGAGGCCTCTTCGTGATCGACATGGAGGGCGGCTGGGAAGCACTCGACGACGGGCGCGAAGAGCGGGAGGAGGAGGGCTTCACCTACGTCTGGGAGCAGGAGGAGTTCAACGCCATCGACCACCATGTTCGCTGCAAGATCCACTTCGAGTTCGAGGACGGCAGCGTCATGGAGGACGCGTTCACCTACGACTGGCGGATCTGGACCTTGCCCGAGATTCGGGATCTGCTGATCGAGGCC
>JAGQRC010000074.1 GCA_020425835.1 Planctomycetota bacterium
ATTGGTCGAAATGGGGGGTGTCAATTTCCGGGAGGACTGCACCTGCCGGGTGGAACGCCGCCTCCCCGGAGTCGGCAAGCCGGTTTCTGATAGTTTCCGGGACGCCAAGCGACGCGGGGGCGAGTCGGTGCGGCGTTGGTGGCCAACCTCGGCCTGGGGTTGGGGTGGACGCTCCATCGGAGCCGGTCCGGGTCGACGCGGCCGGGGTCGTCGGGCCGCATTTCGAAACGAAGCCGCCGCGATCGGGCGATCGCGGCGGTCTCTGGCCGGACGGCGTTCGGCGACGGTCGACTAGCAGCCGAGCGGGTCGACGAACGTCGGGTCGGGCCCCGCAGCCGGGAACGGTGCCGGCGGATCCGGGAACGAGCCACCCGGCAAACCGGCGGGCTGGAACAGGTGGAAGATCAGGTAGAGCGCGTCGGAGAGATCGACCTTCCCGTCATCGTTGCTGTCGGCGGCGTCCGCACAGATCGGAGCGACTCCGCCCGAGTACAGGTAGTCGAGCACGAAGATCGGATCCGAAGTGTCGACGAGCGTGTCCTGGTTGGCGTCTCCGCGGATGAAGTTGTTTCCGCCCGGAGCCAGCAGCATCTTGAACAGCGTGTTGACCGCACCATTGCACACGTACAACACGTTGCCGACGTCTTCGATCCCGCGCACCGAATTGGGGCTGCTCGTCACGGTCGCGCCGAGCGACTCGAACGGAACCTGGAATCCGGTGGGGAAGCTGGTCTGCAGGAAGAACTGGTTCGACTGCACGGTGAAGTCGCTGCCGTCGTGGACCGGCGCGAACGCGTAGCCCTCGGTCGCGCCGAGATCGCCCGAGAGGTAACAAACGCCGGCCGCGTAGTCGATCCCGGTGATGATCGGCGGGCTGCTCGCCCACGCCGTCTGCCCGACGACCAGCGGATCGGCCTCGATCGCGTAGAGCTGGTCGGCCGCGATGTCCTGGACCAGGTAGGTGTCGGAGAACGGATCGTACGAGATTCCGCCGAGGTTGGTCGACATCGAGGTCGTGAACGCGCTGATGGTCGCGCCGGTCGTCGCGTTGAGTCGCGTCAAGTTGCTCGTCCCGACGCGCGAGACGATCAGCCGATCCCGCAGGGAGTCGTAAGCGATCCCCCGGATCTGATCGATCGTGGTGTTGAGCGTCGAGACGAGGTTCAGGTCGGTGTCGTACACGAAGATCCGTCCCTGGATCCCCGCCGCCGTCAACTCGCTGACGTAGAGGTTGCCGGTGCCCGGGTTGTAGGCGACGTCGTAGATCGAGGCGCCGTCGAATCGGCGGTGATCGACGAGGGCACCGGATCCGGTCCGAACCGCGAGGTTCGAGGAGACGGTGCTGGCACCGACGGTCGCGTTGAGCGTGTAGGTGACGGTGACGCCGTCCGGCACCGCGCTGTCGAAGAAAGTCGTGTCACCGCCACCGAGCGTCGCGATCACGGTCGTGTCCCGCAGCAGAGCGAGGGAGTCGTAGGCACCGGCGGTCGGGCCGTGATTCTCCCAGGTCAGCGTCATGTTGCCGTTGTTGTCGGCCCGCGCCTGCATGTTGGTCGGGGCGAGCAGCGTCGGGACCGGTCGCGTCAGACGGAACACGTTGGTGGCCGAGCAGACGTACATCACACCGCCACCCGGCGACCGCGTCGTGCCACGAACCGTCTCGCCGGTCGCGGAGAGGTCGGCTTCGACGCCGACGACGTTCCCCGCCATGTCCAGGCGGATCGTTCGGGTGACCCCGCCGTCGAAGATGTCGCCATAGCCGATCTCGAGGAACCGGTCACCGCGCATGGTGCGGAAGTGGACCGAGTCTCCGAAGAAGACATCCCCGACCGGGACGGGGATTGGGATCGTCGAGACCTCGGTGCCGCTCAGCGGGTCGAACTCCCGCAGGACGTGATTCGCGACGTCGCGACTCCAGATCGTGTTGTTGACCGTGTCCCACGCCAGGCCGTGGAGCGTGGGCGGGTTGGCTCCCGAAGCAGCGAGCGTGACGGCCGCCCCGGCGGCAGCGCCAGTGATCTTGTCGATCTGGACGATCTGCGAGGCCGAGGTGTTCAGGATCACGAGGGTATCGAACATCGGGTTGTACGCGATGCCGCGACAAACCGGTGTGAACGTCGGGAAGGTCGCCGCCCCGAACGGATGGCTCAGCGAGCCGGCGGAGGTCATGAGGGGCGGGAAGGAGGAGAGCGTGTAGTGGCAGACGATGCCGTCGCCCTGGTCGACGACCCACAGCGAGTCGTTCGACGTGTCGTATGCGACGTCGAACGCGCCGCTGACCGGGCCCGATCCGCAATGGGGAAGCACGGCGTCGGGCAGGGTGCCCGCTCGGACCGACGTGCTCGCCAACAGAGCCACCAGACCCATGATCAGTCCGCTGGAGATCCGTGGGAGACTGGGAAAGTGCATCTTCTCTTCTCCTCCTCGAGTCGCTCGATCGACTCGAAAGTGGGTATCTCTTCCACCCAGGCCTGAACCCCGGAGTCCGTCGGCAACACTCGACGGTGAGGCCCACCGGCCTCGCTGCTTGGAGCGCGAGAACCGACGTCGCGTGAATCGTGTTCCTGAACTCGAGCCCTCGACAGACCTCGAACCGTCGGCTCGCCGTCGGTGTCGTGATCTGCCCCTTATGCCGATCGCGGGAAGACGCGGCACCGTCCAGAAAGCAAAGCGGCCCAGGAGCTACGCAGCTCCGGCGGAACCGCCAACGCGCCTCACCCTTGTTGCTCTCCCCGGCCGACACCACTTCGCCCGGCGCGATTGTACCGGTTCGCGTGACGTGCACGCCTACGGAGTTCCGACCTGCGGAGCGACCCGCAGGGGATCTCGGCATCGGGGAATCTCCGGAAGGGCGTGGGTTCAGACCCGCAACCCGCCACCCGCGTCGCCCTCGTCCGCACCCGACCCTTCTGCGCTCCGTTCCGAGCGCTTCCGATCGAGCGGACGCAAGTCCGGAGTATAGATGCGAGGGGTCCTCCCGGCAAGAGGGGGAGGTTCCTCACCGCGCGCCGCCGCACGGGGCCCGGCACGCGCCGAGCTTGCAGGCAGTACTTGAAGCTACAACGGTTTACATGGCGTGAACGTCACGGGTAGATCCGGTAGAGCATCCTCGGGAACGGGATCGCCTCCCGGATGTGTTCGATGCCGCACATCCAGGCCACGGTCCGCTCGAGACCCAGGCCGAATCCGCCGTGCGGAACGCTGCCGTACCGCCGCAGGTCCAGGTACCACTCGAACGCCTCCTGCGGCAACTCGTGGGCCCGGATGCGCGAGCGGAGCACCTCGAGATCCTCCTCGCGCTGACCCCCGCCGATCACTTCGCCGTAGCCCTCGGGCGCGAGGACATCTACACCGAGCGCGAACCGATCGTCGGCAGGGTCACGCTTCATGTAGAACGCCTTCACCTCGTGCGGATACCGGTGAACCATGACCGGTCGATCGTACAGATTCGAGACGAACGTCTCGTCGGGCGCGCCGAAGTCCTCTCCGAATCGGAAGTCGTGCCCGCCCTCGGCCATCTTCTTCGCCGCTTCCTCGTAGCTGAGTCGGGGGAACGGCTTCTGGATCGCTTCGAGCCTCGACACGTCTCGCTCGAGGACTTCGAGCTCTCGCTTCCGATGGGTCAGGACGCGCTGCGCAATGAAGCAGAGGAGCCCCTCCGCCAAGTCCATCACGTCGTCGAGGTCGGCGTAGGCCATTTCCGGCTCGCACATCCAGAACTCGCGAAGGTGGCGGCGGGTCTTCGACCGCTCGGCACGGAACGTCGGACCGAAGCAGTAGACCCGGCCGTATGCCATCGCCGCCGCCTCGTTGTAGAGCTGGCCCGACTGGCTCAGGAAAGCCCTCTCGTCATCGGAGTATTCGACCTCGAACAGCGTCGTCGTGCCCTCGCACGCGTTCGGGGTGAAGATCGGCGCGTCGACGTTGATGAAGTCGCGCTCGTGGAAGAAGTCGCGGATCGCCCGGATCACCTCGTCGCGAATCCGCATGATCGCGACCTGCTTCGACGAGCGCAGCCACAGATGGCGGTGGCTGAGCAGGAAGTCCGCGCCGTGCGCCTGATTGGCGATCGGGTACTCCTCCGCGACGGAGATGATCTCCGCGGACACGACCTCGAGTTCGTACCCGCCGGGAGCGCGACTGTCCGCGCGCACCGCGCCCGTGACGGTCAGTGCGCTCTCGTACGGCAACGATGACAACGCCTTGAACGACTCCTCGTCGAGTTGGGCCGCCACCGCGATGCACTGAACCGTGCCGCTTCCGTCCCGGACCTGCAGGAACGCGATCTTGCCCTTCGAGCGACGATTCTGCAGCCAGCCTCGGAGCGTCACCGTCTGTCCGTCGTGTTCCGAGAGTCTCGCCACCGTCGTGATGGTCATCGGGGTTCACCTTCCATGGCAGGGCCGCGGCGTCTCGTTCGGCGTCGTCGTTCCGGTCTCCTCGTCGAGTCGACGAAAGCGGCCGGGATTCTGGCCGGGTCCGATCGGATTGCAAGCGCCGGTCAACACGGCGAGAGGTAGAGCCCGTGATGTTCGATGTAGTTCGCGACGGCGTCGGGCACGAGGTCCCGGATCGGCTCGCCGTTCGCGACCCGGCGTCGGACCTCGGATGACGAGCCTGGCGTCTCGGGGCCCGGGACCAGGTCACGGTTGAGCCGGTCGAGCGCGGTCTCATCGAGGAACGGCACGTCTTCGGGACGGAATCGCAGCGTCGACCCCGGGCGCGGGAACGCCACGACGCGTGCGAGCGAGAAGATCTCCTCCGCCTGATACCACTGCCGGATCGAGCGGATGTTGTCGCCGCCGATCAGGAAGAAGAGCTCCCGCCGGGGCTCCTCGGCCCGGACCTCGCGCAGGGTCTGGACGGTGTACGACGGTCCGGACCGACTCAGCTCACGGGTGTCGATCTCCAGGTCCCGGTCGTCGCCGATCGCCAATCGGAGCATGGCGAGCCGATGTTCCCCCGAGGTCCGCTCTCCGACGTTCTTGTGCGGGGGACGCCCCGCGATCACCAGTCGCACACGGTCGATCGGCAGCGCGGTCAGGGCCAGCCGGGCGAGTGCCAAGTGCCCGCGATGTGGGGGGTCGAAGACACCCCCGAAGAGCGCGATCCCTCGCTGCATGCCCCTCTCCCTGATTCTTGAAAAAGCCCTTTACCAGAAGTACACTCCGCGCCCTTTTTCGTGCGTAGACGCCTTGCTGGATTGTCCTTGCAGTGTCGAGGTTCGGACTCGCACTGCGGTGAGCCCGTTCGCCGGTCGGACGAGCGAGCTCGGCCCGTTGCATTGAGGGCAATCGTTCCCGTCGAGGCGAGCCGCGACGGACACGGGATGGAACGCCGGTGGACGAACGCAGGTAGGCGGCCGAGTCGAGTCCGACGTCCCGTGTCGGGCGCGCGAGGATCCCGGGTTCGACCTTCGAGCGCGGTGTCTTCGAATCGGCTCTTGTCTCAGAATCGGTTTTCGCGAACAAGTCCCACGACTTGCCGCAGGTTGCCGAGGAGCAGTTGCTCCGAAACGTCGTGTCACGGAGAGTCGATCCCATCGTGGGCCCGGATCCGTTCCATGGCGACGAGGGTTCTCTCCTGGTGTCGTCGGCACGAGCTGCCACGCGGCGCACGGGAACGTGCATTCCAGCGAGGTCGACGAGGGATCATCCCCCGGCGACGGGTTTCAGATCAAACCGCCCGCGAGGTGGCGGCTCCGGTGTCGGTGGCTCGGCCATCGACGAGAAACCGGGTCGCGCCGAGTGTGGCCAAGACACGACGGCAATGGAGCCGACAAGACGATGGTTCAGCGCATCATCGGAGTTCCGCGCGAGATCAAGCCCCAAGAGAACCGAGTTGCCTTGGTGCCGTCGGGGGCATTCGCCTTGGTCCAGGACGGCCACCGGGTCCTGGTCGAGAAGGGTGCGGGTGAAGGCAGTGGGCTCCTCGACGCCGAGTACGTCGAGGCCGGTGCCGAGATCGTTCCCGATGCCGACTCTCTGTTCGAGCAGTCGGACATCATCGTCAAGGTGAAGGAGCCGCTCGAGCCGGAGTTCGCGCGGATCCGCCCCGAGCACGTGGTCTTCACCTACTTTCACTTCGCCGCCTCGCGGGACCTGACCGAGGCGATGCTCGACCGCGGTGCCGCGTGTGTCGCGTACGAGACGATCGAAGATAACAAGGGTCACCTCCCGCTGCTGACTCCCATGAGCGAAGTCGCCGGGCGCATGTCGGTGTTGGCCGGCGCACAGCACCTCGAGAAGCAGCACGGGGGACGCGGCGTCCTGGTCACGGGGGTGCCCGGCGTCGATCCGGCGAAGATCGTGATCCTCGGCGGCGGGGTCGTCGGGACCAACGCCGCGAAGGTCGCGGCCGGTCTCGGAGCGAACGTTCAGATCTTCGACATCGACCTCGATCGCCTGCGGTATCTCGACGACGTGATGCCGAAGAACGTCACCACCGCGTTCTCCAACCCGTTCAGCATCCGCAAGGAGGTCGCCCGCGCCGATCTCGTGGTCGGAGCGGTGCTCGTTCACGGAGCCCGGGCTCCGATGCTCGTCCCGCGCGACTACCTCGCCGACATGTCCGACGGTTCGGTGATCGTCGACGTCGCGGTCGACCAAGGAGGTTGCGTCGAGACCACCCGACCCACGACCCACGCGGAGCCGACCTACGTCATCGACGGCGTCGTGCACTACGGCGTCGCCAACATGCCGGGCGCGGTCTCGCGGACCTCGACGTTCGCGTTGACCAACGCGACGTTGCCGTACCTGCGGGTGCTCGCGCGCGACGGGGTCAACGGCTTCGTCCGCAAGAGCCCCCGGTACGCGAGGGGGCTCAACGCGATCGGCGGCAAGGTCTACCACGAGGGCGTCAGCTCAGCGTTCGGCATGGATCTCCATCCGATTGAGGATTTGCAGCATGGCTGAGGACAACCTCGAGCTGGTCCCGTTCCCGACCGAGCTGTCTCGGATCTACGGCCCGATCGAAGCCGACATGGCGGCGCTCAATCGCTATCTGCGCGATGAGTTCCGTTCGAACGAGCCGTTCGTCGGTGAGCTGCTCGGTCACATCGCCCAGTTCCGAGGAAAGCAGATCCGCCCCGCGTGCACGTTCCTGGCGTTGCGCGCCTTCGGGGATGATCCGCTGCGTCGTCAACCCGTGTCGCTCGACGCCGTCAAGTGTGGCGGAGTGATCGAGCTCATCCACACCGCGACGCTGGTGCACGACGATCTGCTCGACGACGCCACGATCCGACGCCGCGTGGAGACCGTGAACCGACGCTGGGGCGATCGCGCCGCGGTGTTGCTGGGGGACTTCATCTACTCGCGCGGTTTCAGCATCTCCACCGAGGTGCCCGGGGTCTCCCGGATCCTCGCCGACACCACGCACATGATCTGTGAGGGCGAGCTGCTCCAGGTGGGTTCGGCGTTCGACGTCGATCTCACCGAGGATCGTTACTACGAGATCATTCGCAAGAAGACGGCGATCCTCTACGGCATGGCCTGCCGGGTCGGCGCGATGCTCGCGGGCGCCAGTCGCGAGGACCAGATGCGGATGGAGGAGTTCGGGACATCGATCGGCATGGCGTTCCAGATCGCCGACGACGCGCTCGATCTGATCGGCGACGAGAAGATCGTCGGGAAGTCCCTCGGGACCGATCTCAAGAAGGGGAAGCTCACGCTGCCGATCATTCGGCTCCGCGACCAGCTGCTGACCGCGGGGGGCGGCAAGGGGCAGGAGTTGCTCTGGCTGCTCGAGCATCCTCAGGAGATGGGGACCCAGCGACGCATCTCGAAGATGCTCGGCGACACGGATGTGCTGTCGGAGGTCCAGGCGACCGCGACCTCGTTCATCGAGAGCGCGATCGCCTTGCTCGATGGCCTCGGTGACAATCCGATCCGCGCATCGTTCGAGGAGCTCGCGCGGTTCGTGCTCAGCCGCGAACTGTGACCTGCGCGCGGGACCCTCGCGTCGCTCGGGCCGTCGGGACGCGTTCGATCCGTGGAGGCCGACGGGTGGACTCGGTCGGCGTGCGCTGCCGCTGTTCCTTCGGTTTCGCTGGAGAGACGTCGTCATGACCGATCGCGATGCTTCCGACCTCACCCACCTCGACGAGCAGGGGCGCGCCCGGATGGTCGATGTCGGCGAGAAGGCGGTCACCCGCCGCCGCGCGGTCGCGTCGGGCCGGCTGCGCCTGCGACCCGCGACCCTCGCCCGCATTCGGGAGGGGGCGGCGGAGAAGGGGGATGTCCTGGCCGTCGCGCGCATCGCCGGGATCCAGGCGGCCAAGGAGACGGCGCGCTGGATCCCGCTCTGTCACCCGCTTCCCCTCGACTCGGTCGAGATCCACTTCGACGAGATCGACGACACCACGCTGTCGGTGCGAGCCGAGGCGCGCACGAGCGGTCGAACGGGCGTCGAGATGGAAGCGCTGACCGCCGTGTCCGCGGCGCTTCTGACCGTTTACGACATGGTCAAAGCGATCGATCGCGGTATGGTGATCGAACGAGTCCAACTGGAGGAGAAGGAAGGCGGCCGGAGCGGCCGCTGGCTTCGCGAGAACGATGCGGGCGAGTGAGCGTCGCGCGGGAAGTGAGGATCGATCATGGCCGAGATCATCGACGGGAAGCGCATCGCGCTCGAGTGCCGTAAGGCGCTGAAGTCACGGGTCGCCGAGTTCACCGAGAAGAAGGGCTACCCGCCCGGACTCGGCGTCATTCTCGTCGGCGAGGATCCAGCCTCGGCCGTCTACGTTCGCAACAAGGAGCTGGCGTGCGAGAAGGCGGGCATTGCGAGTTTCCACACTTCGCTGCCCGCCACCGCGAGCCCCGCCGAGGTCGAGGCGGTCATCGATCGATTCAACGCCGATCCCCATTGCCACGGCATCCTGCTCCAGCTCCCGCTGCCGAAGGGGATCGACTCGGATGCGATGCTGCGCCGGATCCGACCCGAGAAGGACGCTGACGGGTTCCATCCGATGAGCGCCGGGCTGTTGGCCATCGGCCAGCCGGAGTTCGTGCCCTGCACGCCGAAGGGGTGCATGGTGTTGCTCGAGCGCACGGGTATCGAGCTCAAGGGCAAGAACGCGGTGGTCGTCGGCCGATCGAACATCGTCGGCAAGCCGGTCGCGCAGCTCCTCCTCGCGCAGCACTGCACCGTCACCATTTGCCACTCGCGCACGCGCGATCTGGCGGGTGAGGTCGCCCGTGGCGACATCGTCGTCGCAGCGGTCGGTGTCCCCGAGATGGTCAAGGGCGATTGGATCCAGAAGGGCGCCGTGGTCATCGACGTCGGCATCAACCGTCGCGAGGACGGTTCGCTGTGCGGTGACGTCGAGTTCGACATCGCTCGTGAGCGCGCGTCCTGGATCACGCCCGTTCCCGGAGGCGTGGGACCGATGACGGTGGCGATGTTGCTCGAGAACACCGTCGATGGCGCGTATCGCTACGATCCGATCGCGTGATGGAACGTGTCGTATGATCGCTCCCGCTCGACGGATTCGGCAGCTTCCCCCGCACCTCGTGAACCAGATTGCGGCGGGGGAGGTGATCGAGCGACCGGCATCCGTGGTGAAGGAGCTCGTCGAGAACTCCCTCGATGCGGGTGCGGTCGAGGTGACCGTCGAGCTCGAAGAGGGTGGCAAACGACTGATCCGCGTCACGGATGACGGGATCGGCATCCCGCCCGACGACCTCGACCTCGCCCTCGCGAGCCACGCCACGTCGAAGATCCGTGAGGAGAGCGATCTCCACACGATCGTCACCTTGGGTTTCCGCGGCGAGGCGCTCGCGAGCATCGCGAGCATCAGCGAGGTCGACCTCCATTCCCGCCCCGCGACCTCCGAGGAGAGCGGCCGACGCGTCGCGCGCGACGGTCGCGTCG
>JAGQRC010000755.1 GCA_020425835.1 Planctomycetota bacterium
CGTCGAAACGGTGATCCCCTTCTCCGCCATGCGCCGCAAGAGCGACTCGAAGGGACCGGTCTCCACTCCGCCGTCGGTCAGCACGAGCACGTGCTTGTACCGCGTCTCGACGTTCTGGAGCGCATAGAACGCCTCTTCGATCGCCGGCAGGATGACCGTGCCCCCACCGGCGTCGAGCCGGTTGAGCGCACGCTGCAGGTCGATCGCGTTGGACGCAGGCTGGATCGGCGCCGCCCAACGCTTGGCGCCGTAGAACTCGACGATGCCGACCTTGTCGTGCGGCAGGAGCCGCCGGATCGCGAGCCGCGCGACCTCCTTGGCGAGCTGGACCCGATTGCCACCCATCGACCCGGAGGTGTCGATGATCACGACCAGCGTCGTGCTCGGGTCGCGCTTCTCCTCCTTCTGGATGAACTCGACCGGCAGCGCGCGGGCGATCTCCGTGTCGTGGTAGCCGCCGGGACCGAACGCCGCGAGCCCACCGCTCATCGCCAGCCCGAGCCCGCTCGACGCCACCGCCTCGACGATCGACCGTTGCGCGTCGGACGACAGGGTCTCTGCGGAGCGATCGTCGATCAGCGCGAGATCGAACCGATCGGTGTCGATCGTTGCGCCGGGCGACTCGGCGTCGTTGGCATCGTGGATCCGGAAGCCGCGACCGAGCAGACGCCCGAGCGCTGGAGCTCCTCCATCGATGCGCTCTCCGAGGTAGAGGAGGTCGATCGGGTCATCGACGGCGAACGTGCGCTCGAGCGTGTCGTCTCCCGGATCGAGATCGCTCGTCGGATCGACGGTGACTCGCAGGGGCAGGAAGCCGGGAAGCTCCGGCTCGAAGGACAGCGTCACGCGATGGGTGCCGGCGACGCGAACATCGGAGACCCGGGCGAGCTCGAGCTCGGGCGCGTCGAGGGAACGCCGACCGAAGAGCACCACGTCGACGGCGGGATCGTTGCCGACGAGATCGACATCGATCCGCGCCACGCGACCGACGCGGAGCGGTGACTCCGCCGACATCGCGACCGGACGCACCTCACGATCGGCGGGAAACGTCGCCAACGCGTGCACCGGAATCCCGCGCTCGATCAAGCCGACGACCGGTGCGCCCCAGTCGCGTCGCGTGCTCGCGCCGTCCGAGATGATCGTGACCGCGCCGCGCGCCCGATCGGGAACGTGCTGCGAGGCGATCTCCAACGCGGCGGAGAGGTCGCTCCCCTCCGGCAACCGTCGCACCGCGCGAGCATCGCCCAACGCCTCGCGATCGCGATCGGCCAGCGCCGCCCCGATGGCGACGACCTCGACGACGGCCCCCTCGGGAAGCGCGCGAGTCCACGATGCGACCGCCTCGCGACCGAAGGTCGGCTCCACCCGAGCAACGCTCGGAGAGCGATCCCAGATCAACGCGTGGTACTCGATCGTCTCGTCGACCCGGGCCACGGGGCGAGCGAGCGCCACCACCAGCGCGACGGCGGTGAGCGTGCGCACGAGGCGGTGAGCCGCCGCCGCGGCGTTCCCGCGCGGCCAGATCCAGACCGCGGGGACCGCCAGGAGCAACCAGAGGAACTGGGGAGCGACGAAGGTCACGGCAGGGTCTTCTTCCTCATGGCATGCGTCCGCGGTGGAAGGCCCACCACTCGACGCCGAGCAGGGCGAACGCCAACAGCGCGAGAACGCTCCACAGCGGAAAGGACGAGCGATCCGCCGGCGCCACACTCGGCGCACGGTCCGGCCCTTTCGCGGAGAACGGCTCGAGGGTTCCGAGAGACACCGACAGGCGACGATCGCCCGATGCGTAGGAGCCGGCGCGGGGAGGAACGAAGGACGCGCCGACCGCATCGAGCGTCGTCGAGCGATCGGGACGTGACACGCTCCAAGCCGTGATGTCCGAGTCCACGGGTTCCCCGGCCACGGCGAACGACAGCAACGGCTCGGCGTCGGTCAAGAACCGCAGCGCGCGCGCGATGAAGACCGGGAACGATTTCGACCCGACGAAGTCGAACTCCTCGGAGAGCAACGACTCCCAGACGGCGATGTCCCGCGTCGGAGTCCGATGCACGTCGAGCCGAATGGGCCGGTCGAACTCCTCGGCGAGCGCTTGCGCATCGATGTGCTCGAGCCCCAACGAGAAGAACGCGTCACGGAGCATCGAGTCATCCGACCCCTCGACGTCGCTCCCGATCGAGAAGGCATCCTCCTGCGCGTCCGGCACGAAACGCAACGTCGGCACGCCGGTTGGCACGTCGTCGTGAAGACCGATCGCGACATCGCACTCGGCGGAGGCGACGACGACACCGGGATCGGCGGCGAGGAGCGAACCGAGGCGAGGGGCGAGCGCCGGGGAGAGCGCGACACGGATCAGCGGGCGGTCCGGGAGAACCACCGCCGCTCGACGATCCAGTCGATGGGAGATCGGTTCGTCGCCGGCGATCAGCTCGGCGACGAAACGCCCTCCTCGAGCGGGGACATCGCGCAAGACCCAGCTCCAGCCGCGTCCCTCGGCCAAGGGGCGCACCTCGGCCGCGGAAGGATAGGGTCGATCGTCCAGCGTGAACGCGACCGACGGAGCGGCGCCGCCTT
>JAGQRC010000756.1 GCA_020425835.1 Planctomycetota bacterium
GTTCGTCGTCTCCGCCGAGCGCTACGGGGTCGGTTGGCCGAAAGGGCTGCCGGTGGATGATCGTACCGCGCGACTTCGTCTACTCGCGGAGCAGCAACCGGGTGAGTCCGCGTCCAACTCGAGCGCTGAGTTGCTCGCGCTCCTGTACGAGGAGCTGCGCGACCTCGCGCGGGCGCGGCTCGCGAAGCTCCCGCCGGGGCAGACCCTCCAAGCCACGGACCTCGTCCACGAGACCTATGCTCGCATCCAGGGGCGCGAGCCGGGCGGCTGGGAGGGGCGTCGGCACTTCTTCTTCGCCGCCGCCCGTTCCATGCGCGACATTCTGCTCGAAGCGGCCCGACGGCAGTCGAGGAAGCGGCGCCACCTCGGGACGGACCGATTGACCCTCGCCGGTATCCCCCTGGAGGACGGTCGGTCTTGGGCGGATCTCCTGGCGTTGGACGAAGCGCTCGACACGCTCGAGCAGAACGAACCGGACAATTTCAAGATCGTGCTTCTCCGCTACTTCGCCGGGCTCGACATGAGCGAAGTGGCGGACGCGACCGGCCTCTCCGTCAGCACGGTGAAGCGAAAGTGGGCCTACATTCGAGCGTGGTTGCTGCGAGCCGTCGACGGCCGCCGCGGGAGCCCGACGGATGAGTGAGGATCGGAAGAGGGTCGAGGAGTTGTTCCTCGAGGCTCGTTCGTTGGACGCCGGAGAGCGTGTGGCTTTCCTCGACCGTCAGTGCGCCGGCGATGCCTCGCTTCGCGAGGAGCTCGAGGAGCTCCTGAGATACGATCAGTCCGATGACCCTTTCCTCGATACTCCGATCATCCCGCAGTCTCGAGAGCGGGCCTCGGCCGAGGAGGAATTGCCGCCGACCGACTGTGACGGCTATCGGCTCCTTCAACTCATCGGAACCGGTGGGTTCGGGGAGGTGTACCTCGCGGAGCAGATCGAGCCGGTTCGGCGTCGAGTCGCGATCAAGCTGATCAAGGCGGGCATGGACTCGCGCGAGGTGCTCGCCCGATTCCAGGTCGAGCGACAAGCTCTCGCTTTGATGGACCACTCGGGGATCGCTCGCATCCTGGACGCGGGAACCACGACGTCGGGTCGACCCTACTTCGCAATGGAGCACATCCGCGGAGTTTCCATCACCGAGTACTGCGATCAGCAGCAGCTCGGGGTCGAGGCTCGGATCGAACTCGTCATCGCGGCCTGCGAGGCCGTTCACCACGCCCATCAGAAGGGCATCATCCACCGTGACCTCAAGCCGTCGAACATCCTCGTGACCCTGCGCGACGGTCGGGCAGCCCCGGTGGTCATCGACTTCGGCATCGCCAAGGCTCTCGATCGACCACTCACGGGGCAGTCGGTGGTCACGGAGCTCCGGCTGTTCCTGGGAACCCCCGACTACGTCAGCCCCGAGCAGGCGGAGCTCACGTCGTTGGACGTCGACACGCGCACCGACATCTACGCGATGGGTGTCCTGCTCTACGAGCTCCTGACCGGGACGACTCCGTTCGATCTCCGCTCGACCACCGTCGACGAGGTGCGGCGAGTGATCCGGGAGGTCGACCCCGTGCGTCCCAGCACTCGGGTGAACACTCTGGGTTCGCTGGCCCAGGAGGCCGCGCGCACTCGGGGAACCGACTCGCGATCATTGAGTCGGGCGTTCGCAGGTGATCTCGATTGGGTCGTCTTGAAGTGCCTCGAGAAGGACCGGACTCGTCGGTACGACAGCGCGAGTGCCTTGGCTCAGGATCTGCGGCGGCACCTCGAGCACGAGCCGGTGCTCGCCAGCCCCCCGTCCGTGGCCTATCGACTCCGGAAGTTCGTTCGCCGGAACCGCGTCTCGGTCTTCGTGGTGATCGTGATCGCGTTCGCGATCACGCTCGGACTGACCTTCGCTGCGATCGGCCTCGTCGAGTCCGCCCGAGGTCAACACTTGGCCGAGAGGCAAGCACGACGCGCCGAGGCTGTGAGCGAGTTCTTCGTCCGTCGCATGATCGATGCCGCGAACCCGTCGGTCGGGGGGGGGATTCAGACACCCGTGGGGCAGGTCCTGGACCAGGCGGCAGCCGAGGTCGGGACTGCGTTTCCAGGAGAGCCCGACATCGAGGCGACGATTCGCTTCCAGCTCTCGCGTGCCTACGAGGAGCTGGGGAACCACGACGCGGCCCTCGAGCACATCGAGCGCGCGCTCGAGTTCGCTCAGGTCTCGGGATCGATCGAAGTCTCGGATGTGCTTTCATGGCGTGCGCACCGGGCGGGAATTCTCCTCACTCGTGGCGACTATCGTCAGTCCGCGCTCGAGCTCGAACGACTCCTGCCCGAGGTCGTCGCGAGTCTCGGTCCGGACCACGAGGTCACGTTGAGAGTCGAAACCTCGTGGGGCGTCAACCTCTGGCGACTCGCCCGGCACGAGGAAGCCGTCGCCGTGAATCAGCGCGGCGTCGAGAAGCGGATTCGGTTGTTCGGCAGGGACCACCTCGAGACAGCCAAGGCGAAGTCGATGTTGGCGCTCTCGCTCAGAGCGCTCGACCGCCTTCCGGAAGCGATCGCGCTCTACGAGGAGGTCATCGCGGTC
>JAGQRC010000757.1 GCA_020425835.1 Planctomycetota bacterium
AACGCGTTGAAGGCGGGACACTGCACGATCGACGCGGTGCGTCGCGCGCTCGAGTCGGAGATCGAAGATCCCGCCGCGATCGAGGAGATCATCCGGCGAGTCCGCTGATGGTGGCATGCGGTTCCGCGAGCCGGTCGGGGAGCGGGGGCGCGGTCACGCTCCGAACAGCGCGACGATCAACGACCGCCCGAGAACGCCAACGACCGCAGCACCCAGGTCGGACGCACTTCCTGCAGCGCGTCGAGACTCCCGTCGCTCGCGATGCCGGTCAGCACCAGCGCCGAGTCGATCCCCGCGTCGTTCGCACCTCGGATGTCGGTCGTGATCTGGTCCCCGATCATCACGACGTTTCTCGTTCCCGCGCGCGCGATCGCCGCCTCGAAGATCGGGCCGTGCGGCTTGCCGAGTCGGGTGAACCGGTGCTCGACGTCGGGGAATCGGCTGTCGAGAGCGGCCTCCATCAGCACCGCGATACCGCCCGCGGTGAATCCGAACGCGGTCTCCTGGCGCGGATAGATGATGTCGGGATTCGGGAGCACGAGGTGGATGGGACGCCCCGCGTCGAGCGCTCGGAAGAGCGCGCTCATGGCGTCGTCGAAGTGCGCGACGAAGTCGTAGCCGCGCGTTCCGCAGGGCAGCATCACGTCGAGCTCCGCGTCCGGCGCGGGGTCGAGCACCGTCGCCCCGAGGCTCGCGACGAACCGGCGTGAGGCCTCTCCCCCGAGGACCATCACCCGGGGATTTCGGAGCCCCTCCTCCACGAAGTACTCACCGACCAACGCACCCGAGCTGATGACTCGCTCGGGAGAGACCGGAACACCGTAGCCGTGATAGCGTTCGGCCGCCTCCGCGGGTGAGCGCGACGCGTCGTTGGTCAGGACGAAGTACGGGAAGCGTTCCGACTCGAGACGGGTGATCAACGCGGCGGCGCCGGGCAGCGGTCCGGCGTCGTGGATCAACACGCCGTAGGCGTCGAGGAACAACGCCTCGTAGCGATCGAGCAGGGCGTCGATGGTGGTTTCAGGGGTGGCTGGTCGCATGCCTCACGGATTCGTGGCAGAGGTCGCTCCGCCCAAGCTACCCGATTCCTCCCACACCGACATCACGCGATACGGACCGGGCTCGTAGCCCCCGTCGACGGCCATGGCTTCGGCCGCCGCCAGCGCCGCCGACAGCGACTCGATCAATCCGTCGCGGTTGACGGGGAAGTGCTTCGCGCCGGAATTGCACGTCAGCGGCGAGCACTCCGCGACATTGCCCTGCGAGAAGCAGACGATGTCGAAGCCGCGGAGCACGTAGGGCGTCGACTCCGAAGCGTCCCACGGCGCCGCGGCCCCGTTCGGTGTCGCGATCGGCCGCCAACCTTCCGCGTCGCGCTCCTCGGGGTGGGCCTCGTAGTAGAACCGACGGATCGGCTCCGATCCGGCCGGAGTCCGGGCGAGCGCGCACCGGAGGATCTCCGGCGTGTCGTAGAACCCCCACTCGTTGAAGAGCCAGAGATCGAAGTGGTCGATCGGCGAGGTCGCGATGCACTCGGAGACCGAGAGGATGCGATCGACCCCCGCTTCCGGGAGCCAGTCCGGGCGCTCTGGGATGATCTTCGCGTTGTAGCCGACCGGTCTCACGATGGGTTCTCGCCTTCCGCGTGCACCGCCTCGATCGTTGCCGCGAGCTTCGCGGCGCTCCGACTCCACGAGTAGTGTTCACGGAGGCCCGCCGCGGTCTCGGACACTCGCTTCGGACGCGTCAACTCATCGGAAAGCGCGCTCGAGATCGAGTCGACGTCCGACGGATCGCAGTAGCGAACCGCCTCGCCACACACTTCTCGAAGACTCGAGCCGTCGGAGACGATGCTCGGGGTCCCGCACGCGAGTGCCTCGAGGGGGGGGAGTCCGAACCCCTCGTACAGCGAAGGATAGAGGAGGACCCGAGCATGGGTGTAGAGCGCCGCGAGCCCGTCGTCGTCGAGCTCTCGGATCGACACCACCCCCTCCTCCGTTCGCTCCGAGCTCCGGAAGAGCGTGCTCGGGTCGCCGACGACGATCAACGGATGCCGGCGTCGCAGGGCAGCGTCGAGTCGTCGCCACGCATCGAGCGCGCGTCCGACGTTCTTGCGCGGGTTGCCCGCGCCGAGGACCAGCACGCCGTCGCTCACGCCGTGTCCCTCGAGCGACGACGGCAGCGGACGAGGCTGCCAGTGGTCGTCGATGCCGCACGGGATGACGTCGATCGAGTCGATCCCGGCGACGCCGTGGTCGATCAGCTCGCGTCGGCTGAAGTCGCTGTCGGTGATGATCCTCGCGACCCGCCGGCCGAGCCGTGGCCAGAGCCAGCGGTAGTAGAGTGCGAACGAGCGAGGGAACCACTCGGGATGCGCGAGTGGCGAAGCATCGTGGATCGTCGCCAGCTGACGGGCGCAGCGAAGCGGGCCGACGTTGGTCGGTGACCAGAGGAGATCGATGGCCGACCGTCGGCAGCAGCTCGGGACGCGCAGCTGGATCCACGCGGGAAGGGGAAGACGGGACGGATCGACGACGATCCGGTCGACCCACGCACGGCAGCGATCGA
>JAGQRC010000758.1 GCA_020425835.1 Planctomycetota bacterium
TCGGGCGCGGTCGGCTCCGACTCAAGTCCCAGGGAACGATGACCTGGAGGTATCGGGACTCGCGGGATCCGAGGAGCTTCGGGCTCGGCAAGGACCACGGACTGGTCGCCGCGGGGGAAGAGGTGCTCGAGTACTCCTACGATCTGAACCAGGCCGTGCCGGAGTGCGAGCTGCTGATCGCTCAGGATCTGCCGAGCGATCTCGTCTACACCGTCGATCCCGATCCGACCACCGGCGATTGGCCCCCGTTCAACCCGAACCGGGACCTGCGCACCGAGGTGTGGCCCAAGATCACGATCTTGGTCCAGAGCGGAACGCTGCCGCCGACGGGAGGCTTCATCGAGATCTACGGTCAAGCGGTGCGCGAGGTGATCTACTACGAGCGCGCCATCGGGAACGAGCTCCGCAACTGCCTGCGCGGGCAACTCGGCTCACCGATCGGGGCGTACGTGTTCAACGTCGTGGCTCTCGGGGCGAACGGTCAGTTGACGACACGACAGGCCGAGATCAAGGCGCGGCTTCTCCCCCAACGCGAAGTCGATCTCCTCACCCGGGGGATGCTGAACAGCCAGCCGCCCACCGTCACCAGTTTCACCGGTCTCGAGACCCTTCCGCTGACGCAACTCGGGGTGACGCGCCTGGTGGGCAACATCACGGACGAGACCTTCACCGTCGAGTCCAACGAGGACTTTCCCAGCGGACTCGGCTACTTCATGACCGACGAGGGGCTCGGGTCCAACGTCCACGAGATCGTCGCATACCAGTATCGCCAATCGGGCGGCAGTGGGGCGTTGTTCGCCCGGGCGCGGAACCAAGCGGATGGGGCGGGTCTCTTCCGCGGTCGGTACGGCACGAACAGCGAATTGGCCCTGAACGCGGGGCTGACCGTCGTCGAGTTCCCCGTGCGCTACCACGATCGCTACCAACCCGAAGTCGAGTCGGAGGACCTGAGCTACTACCAGCGCCAGATCACGATCCCGGGAGCCCGCTGGGACAGCATTCAGTGGGTCGAGCAGGAGCCGCGCAATCGAGCGCTCAACACCCAGGTCCGGGTGGTCGCCCGGTTCGACGGCGCGCCAGAGTGGAGCGAGAAGCCGACCAACCAACCCGGGGGTCTTTATCTGTTCACGGACGGAGAGGCGACCAATCGGATCGAGGTCGAGGCGGAGACGATGGAGTTGCGGGTCTACTTCTTCTATCCCCAGGGGTCGTACAGCCGCAACGCCGGGTCCATCGGTGGAGGTTGGAATGACTCGTGGAAGCACTCACCGACGCTGGACAGCATCGACGTCCACTACCGGAAGCCTTGGCGAGTGACCCATCGGGAGGATCTCTCGTACTGATGGCGACACGATTTCCGATGGCGACGACGCCCAGCCGCCGATCCGGCATGACCCTGATCGAGCTCCTGGTGGCCATGACGGTGTTCGTCCTTCTGGGCGGAGCACTGGTCATGTTCCTTCGCGTCGGCATCGACACCTGGCGGGTCGGGGAGCTCCGCCGCGAGGCGTTCGAGCGAGCGCAGTCGATCCTCGACCAGCTCGAGTCGGATCTGTCCGCGACGTTTCCGGACCCGTCCCACGGAGCCGGGGGGCACGTCGACGTCCGGTTCATCTCCGACTACGACGGGAACTACCGCCAACGGCTCCGGTTCGTTCGCGCGCTCGAGGGCGAGATGCGCCACCCGATCACCCAGACCGCGGGCGCATGGACCGGCGGCCTCGGCGAGTACGACTACATCAACGACTCCATCGAGATGGAGAACGGCGTCATGCGCGCTCCGGGCGGGCTGCAAGAGGTCGCGTACCTGATGGACCCCGATCCCACCTCGGAGATGCTGTGGAGGGGGATCAAGTCGCCGATCGGAGGGCCGACGACGCTCTTCGACTCGATCAACCTCTACGAGTTCGACGACGAGGGACGTCCGGTCCGTCCAGCGCGGTGTCGTCCGTTGGCCTCCGGTGTCCTGTTCATCTCGTTCCAGTTCTGGGGCCAGGAGACGCGCGAGTGGGCGACGGACTCGGATACCGGATCGCAGCTCTGGTGGGATTCGACGCGCGGGTTCCTCGATCCCGACGGCAACGACAAGGGCGCCGCCGCCTACTACGATCCGAACTCCCTCGATGAGTGGCGCGACGACGTGTTCCCGAGCCGGGTGCAGGTGATCCTGGTGCTCCGACCGGCCAGAACGGTGCGTCTCGCACGGCTGCGGGGGGACTTGGGACCCGGAGACACGGAGATCGCCGTCGACCGGGCGAGCAATTATCCGGACGGAGCGTTCCAGTTCATTCGGATCGACGACGAGTGGATCTCCTACGAGTCCCTCCACGAGCGTGGGTTCGAGGGTTGTCGTCGCGGCGTCCGCAGCACACTGGCGGCGCAACATGCGGCGGGCACACCGGTGATCTACGGCACGACCTTCAGCCGCGTCATCCGGATCCCGGGGGCTCGCACGAGCCGGTGGGGGAAGCGATGAGTCGCGACGACCTTCCGCCGGCGATGACCCGGGAGTCGGGGTTCTCCCTCCTCGAGATCATCATCGCGCTCGGGATCCTGGCC
>JAGQRC010000759.1 GCA_020425835.1 Planctomycetota bacterium
GCTTCGGCCTCGCAAGGGTACGGGTTCTCCCCAGTGATCGGTCGTCGAGCGCCGAACTTGATCGCGCAGCGAAGAACGCTCGCGTCGCGGGCGACCTCCGACCCGCGCGCCCGCGCCGGTTCCGCGCTGGATCTCGGACCTCCCCGGCTCTACCGTGATCGCGCTCCCTCCCACTCGACAGGATCGCCATGGCCCGAAAGCGCGCGCGCAAGTCGACGGAGACCTGCATCACCCTCCGAACTCCGACCGGGCTCTCGGTCGAGATCCCGTGTGGTGTCGCCCTCCAGGAGATGGCGATGCGCTGGAGCTATGTGACGCGCAACCGCCGTCGTTGGATGTCGATCGACCGGCGGCGCGAGGAGCAGCGGACGCGCGCGCACGACGAGCTCATCGAGCTCGGGGTCACCGAGGACCAGCTCGAGCAGCTCGCGCACGCGGAGCTGATCGAGGTCGCGGTCCCGTACACTCGCGAGGATCGCGACTGGGAGGGACGCGTGCTCCCCTGGGAGTACGTGCTCAGCTCGGCGACGCGACGCTACCGCGGCGAGCGCCGAGTGACGGTGATCCGTCACTTGGAGCGGCAGCGTCGAGCGCGGGGGCATCCCCAGGAGCTGTCGGCGTTGCTGGTCGCATCGGCTCCCGGGTCCTTCGCCGATCTCTACGACTTCGACTCCGAGTTGCGCGGCATTGCCGCGAGTCTCGAGCTCACGACGACCGAGGGTGACGACCGCGCTCCGGTGCTCCGCGATCCCACCCTCGAGCGACTGGCCGACTCGATCCGCGAGGGCGCGCCGGCGGTCGTGCACGTCAGCGCGGTGGATGCCCACCAGGGCGCATCGATGCTCGATGAGCCGCAGCCGACCCGCGATGGCGTCTACCTGCTCGGCGATGGCCGCCGGGAGACGCTGGTCTCGGCGCACGATCTCGCGAAGGCGCTCGCCCCGACCCGCCGTCCGCCGGAGCTCGTCTTCTTCAACACGTACAACTCGGCATCGCGCTTGGCGCCGTTGGCGGTCGCGGAAGGCGTGGGCGCGGCCATCGGGTTCCAGTCGGAGATCGACGACTCCCTCGCCGAGCTCTTCGCGAGCACCTTCTTCCGTGCGTGGCGGTTGTCGGATCGCGATGCGCTCCACGCGTTCGACGTCGCGTGGGAGTGGTTGCGCGAGCAGCGGGGCCTGCACGGGAGCGGGGTCGTCCTCTGGTCGGAGAAGTCGCTGGTCGCCGAAGGCGCGCCTCGTCGCGCGTCGATCGCCCGCAAGCGCGACGGGGTTCGCGCAAAGATGGCGGAGGATGTCCGGCGGTCGATCGTCGTGGCACCGAGCGCGGATGTCGGCGCGCGCGAGGCGCTCGAGCGAGTGCTCGCCGCGGAGATCCGTCCCCACCCGCGAATGAACTACTCGGTCCTCCACAACAACGGCGACATGTTCGAGTCGTTCGACCTGCGACTGTTCGAGACGGGGCGCCTCCGCGGGATCGAGGTCGAGGTCAAGCTCCACGTCGGTTCGCACGTCTTCCCGTACCGGGCGACCTTTGACCGCGACAGCTCGATGCCGCCGAGCATCAAGAGCGACGTGCGGGTGCCGCTGACCTGGGAGTTCGTGCGGACACTGGATGAGAGCATTCGAACCTCGCTCTACGTCCGCGTCGCGCACGAGGGCACCGTGCTTCGCGAGGAGACGCACACCGTGACCCTCGATCCGGTCGAGGAGTGGCTCGACAACGAGCGCAACGGTGTCTGGCTCCCGAGCTTCGTCCTACCGAGAGATCCGGCGATCGGTCGGGTGATCGAGCACGCGCAGCGTTACCTCTGCGCGCTCGTCGACGATGTGCACGCCGGGTTCGACGGGTACCAGAGCGTCGATCCTTCGGCCGATGATCCGGCGGAGCTCGTCGACCTCCAGGTTCGAGCGATCTGGTCCGCGTTGCTGCTCGACCTGCAGCTCGCCTACATCAATCCGCCACCCGCCTACTCGACGTCGGCGCAACGGCTGCGCAAACCTTCCCAGGTGATCGATGGCCGCCGTGGCACCTGCATCGATCTCGCGATCCTCCTCGCGTCCTGTCTGGAGTACGTCGAGATCTATCCGGTAGTGTTCCTGCTCAAGGGGCACGCCTTCCCCGGCTACTGGCGGAGCGAGGAGAGCTACGAGCGCTTCGTCGAGGCGGTGGCCCAGGAGCCGACCGTGACGCGCGAGTCGTCGCGGACCGATGGCAGCTTTCGCGGTCCGCCCTGGTTCGTGCGCTCGTCGGCGTACGACGAGATCCTCACCCTCGTCAACGACGACCATCTCGTGCCGCTCGAAACGGTCGGCGTCACCAGCGGCACGTCGTTCGAGGAAGCGTTCGCCTACGGTGTCGAGAATCTCGCCGACCCGGATGAGTTCGATGCGCTCGTCGACATCGTGATCGCGCGCGGCCACGACGTCACACCGTTGCCGCTCTGATGCGCGGGCCCTCGGCCGGAATGAGTTCTTCAACGGGCTGCTGAGATTTGAGGTGCGCGTCATGACCGAGACCCATGCCAAGTTCCTCGATCAGTTGCATGCGACCGCGGA
>JAGQRC010000760.1 GCA_020425835.1 Planctomycetota bacterium
GGTGACAGTCACGACTCAACCCAGGGTACCCCCACCTCCGCAGGATGCCACGCCGGGTGACAGTCACGACTCAACCCAGGGTACCCCCACCTCCGCAGGATGCCACGCCGGGTGACAGTCACGACTCAACCCAGGGTACCCCCACCTCCGCAGGATGCCACGCCGGGTGACAGTCACGACTCAACCCCTTGTTGGGAATCATCTTGTGGGCCCGAACGTGGCGCCGCGGTCCTGGGGATGGATCCCTCGGATCGTGCGTCCACGACGGTCGGCCCTGCCCGTGCCCTGCACCTCGCCGACGCGCTCAACCCGGTCGGGTTCCCCACCGATAGACCCAAGGAGGGCCGGACGCGGTCGGCCCTCGGGATCCAAGGGGCTGAGGAGACCGATGGCCGAGGACGCCGAGACCACCGACAACGCCGAGGAGATCGCCGGACTCCGCGAGAAGATCGCCATGATCTCCGCCGAGAACTGCCAATTGATGGCGGAGTGTCATCGACTCGCGAGCGAGACCAACCAGTTCCAGTCGCTCCTGCGAAACGCCAGCGAAGCGATCGTCGTGCTCACGCCGGACGGCCGGATCCAGAGCTTCAATCGGGCGGCAGAGCGCGTGTTCGGTCACGCCGAGAACGAGATGGTCGGTCAGCCCCTGTCGACCGTCATCCCCTGCCCTTCCCATCACGGGAACGTGGCGAGTTTCCTCAAGGAGTACTGCTCGGCCGAGCAGTCGACCCCACCGATCGTCGGCGTTTGCGGAGATGGCCGCCGGGTCTACCTTCGCGCGGCGTTCGGAGAGGTGCAGTCGAACACCGAGCTCTGGAACGACGACGCCACCACCGTCGACTCGGAAGCGGCGCTCTGCATGTTCCGCGATGTCACGGAGGAGGTGGAGCTCGAGCAGCGACTCCGGGAGAAGAGCGCGCTCCTGGAACGAACGAACCGCGATCTTCGCGAGGCGAACTCGGCGAAGGACGAGTTCCTCGCCAACATGTCGCACGAGCTGCGCACGCCGCTCCACGGCATCCTCAGCTTCGCGCGCTTCGGGATCCGGAAGTGGGAGCACGCCCCACGAGAGAAGCTCGGCGACTTCTTCCAGACCATTCAGACGAGCGGGCAATCCCTGCTGCGGCTGGTCGATGATCTCCTCGACCTCGCCAAACTCGAGTCGGGGAAGATGACCTTCGAGATGCGGCCGGTGAACCTGGGCACGTGTATCGAGCTGGCGTCGTCGGAGATGACGCCGCTACTGCTCGAGCAGGGACTGACGCTCCAATGGGATCCCGGGAACGCCGACCTGGTGGTGCTCGGCGATCCGACTCGACTCAAGCAGGTCGTCCTCAACGTCCTGTCCAACGCGATCCGCTACTCACCCGCGAACTCGACGATCCGCATCGAAGCGACGACCGACAGCAGCGGCGCGACCCGAGTGAGGTTCTCCGACTCCGGGCCCGGTATCCCGATCGACGAACTGGAGTCGGTGTTCGAGAAGTTCGTCCAGTCGAGCACCACCAACTCCGGCGCCGGCGGCACCGGACTCGGACTCCCCATTTGTCGACAGATCCTCAGTTCGCACGGGGGTCGGATCTGGGCCGAAGCGTGCGCCGACGGCGGTCGGGTCTGCTTCGAGATGTCGACGCGATCCGCCTTCCAGCGCCGTCTCCACGGTCACGACGAAGCCGTGCTGGCCTGACGTCGCGCGACGAAGCTCCGACCGGACCTCGACGGGAACCGCGCGCGGACTGCGAGCAGCCCGTTGAGAACGGCTCTCGGCCGGAGTGAGTCTTCAACGGCCAGGCCATGGGAACTCGGATTTCACCACGGGTTTATTGGTCCTTGACGACGCCCCCCGACCATTGCCCCTTCTGAATGCTATTTTTCCCCGGGTCGAGGGGGGACCCCAACCCCTCCTCGGCCGCTCTTTTCCGCTACAATCCGCCCGACATGCCTGGCGCCGCGCCCGTTCGTTCTGCGCCCGCCGATCGTCGTTCGAAGCCGGGCTCCCGAACGCACCGCGCCGCACCCCGGCCACGGGGTCTCGCCCGCGGTCCGTCGCGCGAACCTCGATGATCGAAACGGATTCTCGGATGGGGATGCGATTCCTCTGTCTCGGCGACCTCCATCTCGGGCGACGACCGCGAAACCTCCCGCCGCGTCTCGATGACCTCGGGATCCCCACCTCCCATCTCGCTCCCGAGCGAGGCCTCGAAGTCGCTATCGAATGGGCGTGCGACCAGTCGGTCGACGCCGTGCTCTGGAGCGGCGACGTCGTCGAGTCGGAGAATCGGTACTTCGAGGCGCTGACGCCGCTCGAGCAAGCGATTCGACGCCTCGAGGAGCACGGCATCCCGTCGATCGCGGTCGCCGGCAATCACGACTTCCAAGTCCTCGAACGACTGACACGAGAGCGTTCCGGTTTCCGTGTGCTCGGCAGGGGTGGCCGGTGGGAGCACGTCGACATCGAGCGCGACGATCAGCTCGTCCAGATCTGGGGATGGTCCTTTCCGAGCCGCCACTTCTCCGGCAATCCGGTCGCCGACTTCCCG
>JAGQRC010000761.1 GCA_020425835.1 Planctomycetota bacterium
GCGATCGAGTCCTCCTCATCCACGGCGGGAATGATGACCGACACGAATGGGTGGTCCGAGGTCGCCTCGATCCGATCGCCGCGATGCGCGCTCGAGATCATTCGAGCTCGAGATCGGGGAGCTCCCGAACCAACCGGGTCAAGGGCTCGAGTTGGTCGAGCAGGGGTTCGAGCGTGTCGAGCGGCAAGGCGTTCGGCCCATCGCACAGTGCGCGGCTCGGATCGGGATGGACCTCGAAGAAGAAGCCGTCCGCGCCAGCCGCCGCGGCCGCTCGAGCGAGGACGGGTATGAAGGGACGCTCGCCGCCGGAGTGACCCGCCGCGCCGCCCGGAGTCTGCACGCTGTGCGTCGCATCGAAGATCAAGCCCGCTCCGGTCGCCTGCGTGACGGGAACGACGCGGAAGTCGTTGATCAGCCGCTGGTACCCGAAAGAGACGCCGCGCTCGGTGATCAGGACCTCACTCGCGCCTGCCGAGCGCAACACGTCCACTCGTGAGGGAACGTCCCAGGGCGAGAGGAACTGTCCCTTCTTCAGGTTCACGGCGCGTCCGCAGCGGGCGACCGCTTCGAGGAGCGCGTTCTGCCGCGACAGGAATGCCGGGATCTGGATCACATCGAGGACGCGCGCCGCGGCGGCGACCTGCTCGATCCCGTGGACGTCGGACATCACCGGGAGGTCGAATCGCTCCTTCACTTCGGCGAGGACGGAGAGCCCCTCGTCGATTCCCGGCCCCCGGTACGAGTCCGCGGAAGACCGGTTGGCCTTCTCGTAGGACGCCTTGAACACGAGGGACAGCCCGCGAGCGCGCGCGATCCGGGCGAGGCGGTCGGCGATCTCCAGGGTCCCGTCGCGCGACTCGATGACATCCGGACCGATGAAGTACAACGGCGCGCGGAGCTCGCGGCCCGGCAGTTGAAACGTCGTTCGCAGTCGCACCGGAAACCTCTCGTCGGGGACGCCGGGTCGTCGTCGGACACCCAGCCGCCATCGGTCGCACCACAGTGGGAAGGGGACTCAGATCTCCGCCGGGTTGAGCGCTCGCAACCGGTAGGTTGCGACCTTCCACCCCGAACTCGTCCAGTCGAGGTCGAGCTCGCACTGGTATCCCTGACTCCGCTCGATCGCATGGTAGACGATCGTGACGGAGTCGAGACCGCCTTTCTCGGGCGCATCGACACGGTGCTTCTCGAAGTGGATGTGACCGAGTTTCTTGCGCACCGCCCCGAAGTCCTCCTCGAGCTTCTCCAGGGAGGTGCCGAACTGTTGGATCGCGAGAGCCAGCGTCGGGGACTCGAGCGAGCGCATCACCTCGGCGCCCTTCGCGTCCGCGGCCTTCAGCCGTCGCTCCCGGTCCTGCGACTGGAGGGAGAAGAAGATGATCCCGACCACCAGGAGCGTCCCCGCGACGACACCGACGATCGGCAGGGTGCTGCGGCGCCCCGACGCGGCGCGCTGCTTCGACTTCATCTCGCGCATCCGTCTCGAGCCGGTCGGTGGTCGATAGCTGACCGAAGCGCTCGGCGAACGGCTCGAGCCGAGATTCGGGCGTGGCGAACGTGTCGAGATGGGGCGGTCTTCCTCCGCGACCTCCGCGCCGTCGGCGAACGCGAGATCGGGCGCGCCGATGTTGCCGTTGAGGAACGCGACCTCGTCCTCGGTGATCGGAAAGGCACGATCGCACTGCGGGCAATGGATCGAGAGCCCCAGCTGGGACTCGTCGAAGTCCCGGCTCCAGCCGCAACGACAGGTCAAGGTGATCGACACGGACGGTTCCTTCCGGGGCTCAGTAGTCGGCGAACAGTCGCTCGAGGGGGAAGCCGAGGGCTCGGGACAGCTTGTGCAAGGTGTTGACCGAGGCGCTCGTCCGCGCCCGTTCGATCTGCGACACGAGGCTGACCGAGACTCCGGCGCGGCCTGCCAACTGTTGGAGCGTCAGCGACTGTCCTCGCCGGACTTCACGCAGCCGCTCCCCGAGGGTGCGATTCAGGTCTGCTTCGCGAGAGACGACGTAGCCCTTCTCCGAGCAGGCGCGCTCGAGGGATCGGCCAAGATCATCCCAGAGCTTGGAACGGTCGAGATAATCGTAGGCCTGCTCTCGGACCAACTGCACCGCCTCGTCCAAGCGGGGGCGGGGACTGATCACGATCACCGGCACGTCGTTGTTGGCGGCTCGGAAACGAGCGAGCGCGTCGACCGCTTCGTGCGTCGGTCGGCGTCCCACCGTCAGCAGGGCGATCTGGACCTCGCCCTTGCGCAGCGCGTTGGCTCCGCGGCGAGGGTCCCGCATCGCCTTGAGTTGGAAGTTGCGATCCTTGAGAAAGTTGTGCAGCTCGGTGTCGCGCTTGCGCGCTCGCGAGATGTCGAGGATCAGGGCGGTGATCGTCGTCGACTTCATGCGCGCTCCCGTGGATGGACCGAGGACGTTCAGAGAGGGCGAATAGTAAGTGAGCGCATGGCCGAGGGGAAGGCTCCCCGCACCGGTCGGGGCGCCCCTTGTGCTCGGGGCGAGGGGCGATAACATTTGGGGCCATCGACGGTTCG
>JAGQRC010000762.1 GCA_020425835.1 Planctomycetota bacterium
CGGGCGCACGGCTCGCGAGACAGCTTCGTCCGTTCCGAAAGCGAGCGACGCGATGGTCTGGGGGACAGGATCACCGGAGAAGCACGCCCCAGAGGTAGCGCGAGGTGGTCGAGGGCCGCGCGAGATCCGTCCGCCGAGACGCCATGAGCCGACGTGCGCGGGGGCGCCGGCCTCTTCCTTCGTCGGCCGCCTCGTCCCGCTCTTCGCGCTCATCGCTCTCGCGTCGAACAGTGGCTGCTTCGTCGGCGCAGCGGGCGTCGCCGCGGGCCTCGGCGGGGGGGGTGGCGGAGGCGGAGGCGGCGGCATCGAAGACGAGGCGCCGCCTCCCCCGCCACCGCCCGTCAACACCGATCCGACGATCCTCCCCGCGTCGCTGCGCGTCACCGGAACGCAAGCGGCGCCGGCGGTCATCGAACTCGTGCTCGTCGATGCCGAGTCGGATCCCGCGACCCTCGAGCTCATCGTGCAACTGCCCGACTACGACGATGGCACGGGCACGATCATCACACCGTCGCCCACCGTGCTGACCGCGAGTGATCTCGTCGCCGTCGACTTCGTCGATGCCGACGGCGTCGACCGTTCGGCGTCGGATGCGGAGAGCGCTCTCGGCGACCTCACGACGAGCGCCCCGGGAACGCGACATTGGCTCCTCTGGGACTTCGTCCACACGATCGCGTCGCTCGATCCCCCGCTCGATCCGGCCGTCGCCCCTGACGCGCTGATCGAGTCGATCTCCATCGAAGCGCGGATCGTGCGCAGCGGTCGAGATCCGATCGAGCCGTCCGCGCAGCCGCAACAGTCGCTCACGGTGGCGATCGGGAACGACCCGCCGGCGATCGAACTCGATGTGTCTCTTCTCGGCGAGGTCGACCCCGATTCCGGTCAGATCACGACCTCCGGCATCATCGCGGTCCCGATCTCGTTCTCCGATTCGAGCGGGGATCCGCTGGAGATCACCGTCGAGTACATCGATCTCGGCGATCCGGCCTGCGACTGGACGCTCGCCGCGCCCGCCGATCTCCTCCCGGGCGATGACTACGAGCCGCCGAGTCTCCAGGTCGATGCGACGGAGACGATCGCGACCGAGTTCTTCTTCTGGGACACCACCTCGACGATCCCCTCGTGCAGCCTCTCCACTCGCCAGACGGAGGTCCGGCTCCGTGTCACCGCTCGCGAGCGTCTCGGCCCCGATGACGTCGCTTCGGCGAACGTGGTGGTGCTCGACGACGTCGAGACCTTCATCGTCGACAACAACGAGGCACCCATCATCTTCCTGGAGGAGGGCTCGCTCCTGTCGAACACCGATGAGAGCGGAGGACTCCCGATCGCGTTCCGGATCGTCGATGCGGAGTCCGATCCGGTGCGCGTGGTGCTCCAGTGGCGGTATGCGGAGCAGTCGTTCGACGATCCGCTGTTGGACATCTTCCAGAACCCGTCGACGGTCGACGAAGTGCTCGGGTCGACCGAGTTGCGCGCTCGAGCGCAGATCTGCGAAGCGCTCGAGCCGGTGACCGCGCTGCGAGCGATCCCCGCCCCGATTCCGGGAGGCGATCGCGTGCGGATCCCCGCGCTGGCGGACGAGGCGAGCGCGATCGCCCGAGCGGGGTTGATCGGTCAGACCGTCGAGGTGCTGCGTCCGACGGGGAGCTTCACGCCGGTCACCGCCGACTGGGACACGCCGCTCGTCGACGCCATCGTCGACGTCGTGCCGATCCCCGACTCCCCCGACGCGTGGATCCTCCTCGATCGCCCGGCGATGAACCGCTGGGCGCTCATCCGTGTCGACCTCTCCACCGGAGCGGCGCGGACCATCGCCGGTGAGTCGGAGCGGACGGGCGAGGGCCGACCGAACGGTCTCGCGGTCCAACCCGAGAGCGATCGACTCTGGGTCGCGAGCCACGATGCGACGACGGAGATGATCCACGTCACTCGGATGGACCTCACCGACGATCTCGAGGTCACGCTCTGGAGTCTTCCGTCCGCGACGCCGCTGCGACGGATCCTCCCCTGGCGCGGCACGTCGCTGCTCGCGTGTCGCGAGTCCGACCTCTGCCGGGTCGATCTGGTGGGCCCGACCCTCACCCCTCTCGTCTCGTTGGGCGAGCCCGTCGACATCGTCCGCATACCCGATGAGGATGAGTCGGTCTGGGTCGTCGATCGCAACGCGCCCGGGGTGGGCAGTGGGCGCATCGTTCGCGTCGACCTGCGACGCAACACCACCGAGCCGGTCGCAGGGTTGCCGCTCGCCGCGCTCGACGATGTGCGCCGGCTCGCCGTCGCGCAGGACGGTCGCCTCTGGTCGATCCTCACCGACGCGAGTCTCCACGGGGTGGATCGGCTCCGACGTCCCGGCATGCCGGGGTTCGAGGCGCGCAGTTTCCCCGGCGATCTGCGTGTCGCCGCGATCGGCACCGACCACGCGCGCATCGTCGCCAACGACTCGACGATCTGGGTCGCCGGGGGGCTCGAGCAAACTCGCACCGTCGTCGATCACGCTCCCGCGACGCAGACAGTGGTACTCGACGTGCCCTCTCACCCG
>JAGQRC010000763.1 GCA_020425835.1 Planctomycetota bacterium
GACCTCGCCTGGCTGCAGCTCGGCGACGGAGAGGGGGCCTCGGCTCCGATCGAGGTCCGCGTCGTGCAAGAGCTCGACAGTGATCGCAGCGTCGTCCGCCCCGGTCGTCTGATCGGTCCTCTCGGAGAAGTCGACCCCAACGGTCGCATGGCGCGGGTCCTCGTCGCCGTGGACGATCCGCTCGGGAGATTGGCGCCGGAGGACGCTCCGGCGGTCCCGCTGCTGATCGGCGAGTACGTCCGCGTGGAGATCGTCGGTGCAGCGATCCCCGATCTCGTGGCGATCCCGCGCTCCGCCTTGCGGGAGGGGAGCTGCGTCTGGGTCATGGACCGCGATTCCCGGTTGGGGATCCGACCGGTCCGGCGCGTCTTCTCGGACGCCGAGCAGGTCTACGTGGAGAACGGATTCCGGGAGGGCGATCGTATCGTCACGAGTTCGCTGCAGGTCGCCGTTCCCGGGTTGCCTCTGACGGCAACGTTGGTCTCCGCCGGCGCACGGGAGGAGTCGGTCGATGGGCGCTGAACATTCTCCGTCTCTCGGTCATCCGCCGATGCCGCGCGGAGCGCTGTCGTGGATGGCGCGCAATCCGGTCGCCGCGAACCTGCTGATGATCTTCTTCCTGCTGGGTGGCTTGCTGTTCGCACTGAAGACGAAGCAGGAGGTCTTCCCCGAGTTCACGACGGATCGGATCTCGATCTCCGTCGCCTATCCCGGCGCGAGCCCGGCGGAGGTCGAGCAGGGAATCGTCCTCTCGATCGAGGATGCCGTGCGCGGTCTCGACGGCGTCAAGGAGGTCACCTCCTCATCGAACGAGGGGAGCGCATCCATCTCCGTCGAGCTTCTCACCGGCGTCGACAAGGGTCGCGCGCTCCAGGACGTCAAGAACGCCGTCGATCGCATCGTCGTGTTTCCAGAGCTCGCCGAGCGGCCGATCGTCAGTTTGACCGAAGCGCGACGACAAGTGCTCACCATCGTGGTTCACGGCGACCAGGACGAGCACGTGCTGCGGGACCTCGCCGAACGCACGCGGGAGGAGCTGCTCCAGCGGGACGGGATCACGCTCGTCGAGCTCGGGGCGGCGCGCCCCCTCGAGGTCAGCATCGAGGTCCCGCAGCATCGGCTCCGGGAGTACGGTCTCACCCTGGATCGGATCGCGAGCATCATCCGGGCGACCTCGCTCGAGCTCCCGGGCGGGGCGGTTCGGACGAGCGGTGGCGAGATCCTCCTGCGGACGCAGGAGCGGCGCGACTTCGCCAGCGAGTACGAGGACATCCCCATCGCCACCAGTCCGGACGGCACCATCGTGCGGCTCGGAGACGTCGCGACGATCCGCGAGGACTTCCAGGACAGCGAGCAGGAGTCGTTCTACAACGGGCAGCCGGCGATCCAGGTGCAGGTCTACCGCGTCGGGGACGAGACGCCTCAATCCGTGTCCGACGAAGTCTACGCCTACATCGACGAGGTCTCGGCCGCGCTACCGGAAGGCATCGGTCTCGCGGTCTGGAACGACCAGTCGGAGATCTACCGCGACCGGATCAACCTGCTCCTCAAGAACGCGGCGATGGGGTTGGTTCTCGTGCTCGTCGCGCTCGGCCTCTTCGTCGAGCCGAAGCTCGCGTTCTGGGTGACGCTCGGGATTCCGACCTCGGTGCTCGGCTCGTTCCTCTTGCTGCCGGTCACCGGCGCGTCGCTGAACATGATCTCCCTGTTCGCCTTCATCGTGACGTTGGGGATCGTCGTCGACGATGCGATCGTGGTGGGCGAGAGCATCTACGAGAAGAGGGAGCGAGGCCTCGGCGTGGCCCGCGCCGCCGTCGAGGGCGTGCGCGATATCGCGGGTCCGGTGGTGTTCGCCGTGTTGACCAACATCGCGAGCTTCATGCCCCTCTTCTTCGTCCCCGGTGGGATCGGCAACGCCTTTCGACAGATCCCGTCCATCACCGTGACCGTCTTCGTGATCTCACTGGTGGAGTCGCTCTTCATTCTCCCCGCGCACTTGGCTCACCGCGGGAAGGACACGCTCTTCTGGCGCATCCTCGGCGTGCCGAACCACTACTTCGAGCGCTTCCTCGGATGGGTCACGCGCGAGATGTACGGCCGGTCACTCCCCGTCCTCCTTCGTTGGCGCTATGCGTTGATCGCCATCTGCACCACGATTCTGCTCTTGTCGATCGGGATGGTCGGTGGGGGGCACGTGCCGGTCGGTTTCCTGCCCCGGATCGATGCGGACGTGGTCACGGTCAGCGCCCGTTTGCCGTTCGGCGTGCCGATCGAACGGACTCGGTCGGTCCAGGACCGCCTTCTCGCCTCGCTCGACCGCGTGATCGAGGAACACGGGGGGCGGAGGATCGTCCGCGGTGTCTACACGCAGATCGGCAGCGCCATCGCGGCGCCCGGCGGACCGCACGGAGGGCCGAGCCTCGGCGGAGGTGGGGGGCACATCCTCGGTCTCCAGGTCGCGCTCGTCCCGTCCGATGAGCGCGAGGTCGGTGGACGCGAGTTCTCGGATGCCTGGCGAGAAGCGACGGGTCCGATCGCG
>JAGQRC010000764.1 GCA_020425835.1 Planctomycetota bacterium
TTTGCTGTCTGCTATCCCGCCTCCAAGGCCGCGATGACCCAGTATCTGAAGGGACTCCATCTCGCGTTGCGCCACCGCGGCGTCGCGGTGACCAACGTCCGCTTCGGCTTCGTCGACACCAAGATGGCGGACGCTCCGGTGCGTCCGCTGATGATCTCGGTCGACCGCGCAGCGCGCGTCCTCTGGAACGCGATCGAGGAGCGACCCGCCATACGCACCTATCCCCGCACCGCCGGAGTCGCGGCGCTCGCGCTCCGCGGCTGGATCGCGCTGCGGCTCGCCCTTTCGCGCGGGCCCCGGCGACCGTCGCGGCTCGCTGCCCGGTAGCCCGACGAAAGACTCGTTCCCGCCGAGAGCAGTTCTCGACGGACAGCTTTTCTCGAACTCGATCGCGGGTTGTCGCGGTGGACGGCGTCCGTTCTGGCTCGCCGTCGGTTATTCTCGCTCGGCGTCCATCTCCTCATTCGGATCCCGGTTTCCGATCGCCGCACGGGTCGAGGATGCCATCCTCGCGTGTTCGGACGTTCGATCCCTCTCGAGAGGCCTCTCACCGTTCATGAGCACCGTGTCCCCTTCGATCCCGACGCTGCGCGAGTTCCGCGCCGCGCTCGAGAGCCACGATCTCCGCCGTCAACGCGCCCTGTTGGAGGCGCGTCCGGAGGAAGAACGTCTCGGCTGGCTGCGGTCGCCCGAGGCGCTCGACGCGTGGCTCGAGCACGCCCATCAGGCGCGCGATCCCCGGCGGGGTCGGGCGCTCGCCTGGCGGTTGCGCGCGGTCGAAGGCTCCACGGCGCGGTCGATCTTCCACGAGATCCGTCGCCACCGTTGGTTCGGTCGGGACTCGCATGCGCTCGATCTCCTCGGGCGTCACGCGACACTCGTCGAGGACTCACCCGAACTCTGGAGCGAGGAGATCCTGACCTACGGTGGCGTCCGTCGGGTGCGGACCGCGCGTCGGTTGTTCGACCGACGACGGGACCGGTTGGCGCCCCGTGACCGTGTCCTGCTCGAGGCGCGAGTGCTGGCGTGGGAGGATCGCCGAGTCGACGCGGGAGTCCTCCTCGCCGAACATCACGATCTGCTGGAGGACTCGCCGATCTACTTGGCGCGGCGGATCCACCTCGCGCTCGAGAATGGGACGTTCGAGGAGGCGAGCGCGCTCGCCGACGCGGCGCTGAACCGCTTCCCGGACAGTCTCGCGACCCTCTATCCCGCGGCTCGTGTCGCCGAAGTGCGTGATGATCGCCCTCGCGCCGTGGCGCTGCTCGACCGCATCGTGGAGCTCTCGCCCGACGGGATCTACGCGACGTGGACGCGCGGGCGCCGGGAGTTCCTGGTGCGGCTCGAGGATCCCGCCGTCCTCCTCTCGGTGCCGACCCTGCAGCAGCACCGCGCGCATTGCGGCCCGAACAGTCTGAGCCTGCTCGCCCGCTTCTGGGGTGAGGCGCACGACCAGGAGTCGATCGCCGCCGAGGTGTGGGACGAGGGCACCAGTCTGGCGAAGATGTGGCGCTGGGCCGAGCGTCATGGATTCGAGACCCACGTGTTCCGCGGGGATCCGGCACGGGTCCGGCGACTCCTCGACCTCGGCGTCCCGACCATCGTGGAGCGGTCGTGGGAACATGGTGGGCACTACTTCATCTTCATCGGCTACTCGCGCGATGGCTCCGAGCTCTACCTGCGCGACCCGGACGCCCCGGAGTTGGTTCGATATCCGATCGACGAGTTCGATGAGATCTTCCACGTCCACGACGCTTGGTGCTGCACGTTCTGGCCGGCCGATCGACGACCGGCGGGGATCGAGGCGATCGACTGGCCCGGAGAGTCCGCGCTGCGCGCCGTCGATCTCGCCATGGATCGTCTCGGCGCCGCCGATCCTCGTGAGCTGGCCCGAGCGGTCGACGCGGTCGACGAGTCCGAAGCACCGAGCTGTGTCGGGCTCGCTCGCCTCTCGATCGCGGACTCGATCGGGGACCGCGACGCCGTCCGCGAGGCGGGGCGCGCGATCATCGAGCGGCATCCGCGGAGCACCATCATCCGCTCCCGTGTCGTCGGCCACTCGTTCCACCGGCTCCCGCCGGAAGAAGTGCGAGAACTCTCGGACCAGGTCGTCGAGGAGACGCTCCACCCGCAATGCTGGTCGTTGCACGTCTCGGTCTGCTGTCGAGTGGGAGACCACCTCACCGCGCGCGAGTGGGCGCGGCGGCTGCGCATTCTGATGCCGTCGGCCGAGGAGAGCGCGTTGGCGAACGCGAACTACCTCCTCGACATCGGAAGTGACGAGCGCGCCATCGCGTGGCTGGAGGTCGCCGAAGAGATCTCGAGTGGAGGACCGTTCTTCCTCGCCCGTCTCGCATCGTCGTTGATCCACGTCGGCCACCTCGACCGTGTCGACACACTCCTCGCGGCGGCGCTCGAGCGTCGGCCGAACTACGACTTCGCTCGGTTCCTCGGCGCCCGGCGCTGGGAGGTCGCCGGCGAGATCGGTCGTGCCATCGAGGCGTACCGCGAGAATCTCGACGCCTGCCCG